>JADGNS010000481.1 GCA_017883355.1 Candidatus Solibacter sp. | reverse complement strand
TCCCCCCGCGCCGCAGCAATAGGCGTAGGTACGGTTCTGCGCCATCTCGACCAGCTTCAGCCCCAGCGCCTCCATCACGTGGCGGGGAGCTTCAAACACGCCGTTGTAGCGCCCCAGGTAGCACGGGTCGTGATAGGTGACCTTCAGGTTCAGCGCTCTCCGCAATGGAAGCTCCCCGTTGAGGATCAGCCGGTAGAGAAGCTGCGTGTGGTGCAGCACCGATGACGACCCGTTTTCACCCGGGTACTCGTGCTTCAACGCCTGGAAGCTGTGAGGATCGCTGGTCACGATCTCGTCAAAATTGGCGCGGGCGAACGTGGCGCAATTCTTGTCTCGCAGGGTTTCAAACAGGCCCTCCTCACCCGCCAGCCGTACATCGTTGCCGGAGTTCTGTTCTCCTTCGTAGAGGATTGCGAAATCCACTCCGGCTTTGTGCAGCACGCGCGCGGTGGCGCAGGTCGCTGGCTGGACGCGCGCGTCGAACGAGCAGTAGTCGCCGACGAACCACAAATAGTGGGCCGGCTCCTTGCGGGCATCTTTGATGGGAAAATCCAGTTGCTGGGTCCACTTCGGACGTGTCCTTGGGGGAGCCCCGAAGGAGTTTCCGTAGCGCGTCAGGTTTTTCAGCGCGTCCTGAAGAGATTTGTCCATGTCACCCTCCCCCACAAGGTACCGGCGCATTTCGAGGAGCACGGGGACGTGCTCGTTCATCACCGGGCACCGTTGCATACATGCGAGGCAACTGGTACAAGCCCATATTTCCTCGCGTTTCACCACGCCGCCGGCGAACGCACCACCATTGGGGCCGTCCGCCGCGCCGCGCACCAATTCCTTCATGTGATGCATCAGCGTCTTGGGCGAAAGCGCGAAACCGCTCTGGAACGCCGGGCACGCCCGGTCGCAGCGGCCGCACTCCGCACAAGCCAATCCGCTGAGTAATTGCCTCCAGGTGAATTCTTCGCGGCGCGAAGCTCCGGGCGAGGCATCCGGCACGCGGCCCGGCTCCAGCGAAGCGAAGAACACGCCGAACGGCGAGGCCAGCAGATGCAGGTGCTTGGAGTATGGCAGGTAAGCCAGGAATCCCAGCACCGTGACCATGTGGACCCACCACATCGCGTGCGAAAGCGTGGCGTCCGATGCCCGGAACCACTGTCCCGCCAGCGAGGATAGCAGCACTACCGCGATCAGCCCCAGGATGATAGAGGCGTCCCTCGATTTCTCCAGGCTGGGTGGCGGGAACCAGTAGCGGCGCACCGCGGCCACCACGAGCGCGGCCAGGCCCGCCACGCCGAACCCCGCCAGAAGGTAGCGCATCCACCAGACTTCGTCGGCATACGGGATGGGCAGGAATGGCAACAATCCGCGAACCAGGTTCCAGAAGAAGCCGGCGGCATAGAAAACGAAGGCCCAGAAGATCACCAGGTGGGCCGCGCCGGCTACCGGTTCCTCCAGCAGGCGCCGCTGGCCCAGGACGTGAACCAGCACCAGTTTCAGCCGTCGTCCGGCGTGGTCCCAGCGCTTTTCCGGACGCGCGCCGCGCAGGGTCGCCACATAGCGGAACACCCGCCTGCCGAACAACCCGAATGCGGCCAGCGTCAGAATCCAGAGGTAGACTGCCTCAGGCATGATGGCTCGCGGTCCTCTTCGCCTCGATAGCGGCCGTCAACGACGGAAGCGTCTCTACTACGTCCGCCACAATGCCGTAGTGCGCGATGTTGAATATCGGCGCCCGCGCATCGCTGTTGATGGCCACGATCACGCCGGAGTCCTTCATGCCTTCGATGTGCTCCGGCGCGCCGCTGATCCCCAGCGCGATGTACAGCTTCGGCTTCACGGTAATGCCGGACTTGCCCACCTGCCGCGCCAGCGGCAGCCATCCCTGGTCGATCACCGGCCGGGAACCCGCCACTGCGCCACCCAGCGCCTTCGCCAGATCCTCCGCCAGGGCGATGTTGTCCCGGCTCTGAATCCCCCGCCCCACCGCCACCAGCACGTCTTGCCTGGTCAGATCCACACCGCCGGTTTCGGGCTCGATGTATCGTTTCAGCCGCACCGGGGAATCTTGCAGCGTGACGGTGACCTGCTCGATCGCCGGGGATCGATCGACGCGGCCCTTGTCCGCCGGCCGTGCGCCGGGCCACAGGCAGAGGATCGCCGGTTCGCCAGGGGCCTCCACGGTCGCTTCGATTTTTCCGCCGTACATCACGCACAGCGCCCGAAGCTGGCCGTCCGCCACCTTGACGTCCTTGCAGAAGTTGACGGCCGCAACCCCCAGATCCATCGCCAAAAGGGTGCTCACGCCCAGGCTGACGTTGGTGAGCGGAACCAGAAGAGCACGCGGCCTCCGCTCTGCCAGCACCTGTGTGACGGCCGCGGCCCAGAGTTGTGGAATCGCTTCGGCGAGCAGCGGATGGTCCACGTACACCACCGAGTCCGCGGCGCCCAGCGTCAGCGCCAGGTCTCTCACGTTCCATCCGGTCAATATCGCGGTGAGCGGAACTCCCAGCTCATCGGCGACTTCCCTGCCGAGCGCCAGGGCTTCGTAGGTAGTCTCGGAGATGCGTCCTCTCCATTGCTCGGCCAATACGCAGATGCTTCCCTTCACGGTATTCACCTCCTCAGAACAGGCCGTGCCCGGCCAGAATTGCGCAGAGCTTTTCCGACGCCAGCTCGGCGTCGCCTTCCAGCATTTCGGCGTGGCCCGACGGCTCGTTCCGCTTCATCTCCACCACCTGCACCGCCGGCCAACCTCCGTCCGCCAGGGTTGCTCCCGGCCTGCAGTCGATCTTCTGCGACTTCATCGCGGCTCGCACCTTGGCTACTGGAATATACCGGGGCGGTCTCTCCGCCGCCTGTATCCCCAGCACCGCGGGCATCGCGACCGCAAATTCACCCCGCACCCCGCCGGGATATTCCTTGACCGCGCTCGCCGTCTTACCGGGAAGATCCAGCGTGAGCTGGGTGATGATCCCCAGAAACGGCAGCCCCAGATCGTGGGCTACCATCGGCGCGATCAGGCCGTCCAGGTCGTCGATGGCCTGAACCCCTGTGAGGATCAGGTCGGCGGGCAGCAACCCGGGCTCGTGCGCGATCGCTTGCGCGAAAACGCGGGCCGCCTGCCGCGTTGACAATCCTGCGTCAAAGCCGACGATCTTGACTGCCCGGTCTGTACCCTTGGCCAGCGCCGTAAAAATGGCGTCGTCCACCTCCGGCGCATCCAGTGCGAGCACGGTCACCGTTCCACCGTGGCGCTCCTTCAGCAGCAGCGCCTGCTCCAACGCATGGTCGTCCGATTCGTTCAGGATCATGCGAAGATATTCCAGATCCAGCGCCTTTCCATCGGC
The DNA here is from genome assembly GCA_017883355.1 of Candidatus Solibacter sp. Taxonomy (GTDB): domain Bacteria; phylum Acidobacteriota; class Terriglobia; order Bryobacterales; family Bryobacteraceae; genus Solibacter. The sequence continues at coordinate 1,584 of JADGNS010000481.1, read as the reverse complement.
GGCGACCTCCAGGTCTTCCACCACGTCGGGCACCATTTTCAACAACACCAGAATGTGCACGTCTCATTCCTCCATTGCTTCAGCCAGGAGTTCGGTCACGTCCCGGACGATCATTTGTTTGTCGTGTCCCACTACCTTGAGGGCATCCTCAAAACGCGAGACTTCGTAAGGACAGGAAACCGCCAGCACATCCGCGCCGGTGGCCACCGCCTCGTTCACCCGCCGCTCCGAAAGCCGTTCGTAGCCCTTTGCCTTGAAGTAGGTATCCAGCCACATCCCGCCACCGCCGCCGCCGCAACAGATCGCATTGACGCGGTTGTGGACCATCTCTACTACTTTCACGCCGGGAATCGCCTGCAACAGTTGGCGCGGCGCCTCATAAAACTCGTTCTGCCGCCCCAGGCAACACGAATCGTGATACGTCACCGTGTAGTTGAGTTTTCGCACCAGCAGCGGTTTGAGCCGGTCCAGGTATTTCGCCAGAAAAGGCGTGGTGTGTTCCAGCGGCCAGTTGAAGCCGAGCGCGGGGTAGCGGTTCTTGAAAGCGTTGTGCGCGTGCGGGCAGGAGGTCACCACCCGTCCAAAGCGGTACTTCTGGAACACGGCCATGTTGTAGTCCATCAGGGTTTCGAACAGGCCCGGTTCCCAGGTCAGGCGTCCGCACTCGCCGGCGCACTTCTCCTCATTGCCCAGAATTGCGAAGTCGATTCCCAAACGGTGAAACACCCTGGCGGTGGCCCGGCTGTTGTCCTGGCCGCGCGGATAGTAAGACGTGTAGCATTCCACAAACCAGAGCGCGTCCGCCGGTCTGGGATCCTCGGCGAGGATACGTATGGGCACGCCCGCGGTCTTCACCCAGGCTGCGCGCTTGCGCGACGGCTCTCCCATGGGGTTTCCGTAGCGCAGCGTGCTTTGCAACGCCTTCTGTAGTTCGGCCGGCAACTCGGGCAGGTGGGTAAGAGTCTGCTCCTTCATCAGCGGCAGCAGAATCTCGGTGAGCCGGATGCCGCGCGGGCATTTCGCCATGCACGCGTAACAGGCCACACACGCCAGCAGGCTGTCGCTGGTGAACACTTTCTCCAGCATTCCCGCGCGCATCATGGCGATGATGCGGCGCGGCGGGTATTCCATTACCTCGCCGTACGGGCACGTGCCCGCGCACACGCCACACTGAATGCAGGTGAGAATCTCCTTCCCCTCGGGATACCGAGGGAGGGTTTCCAGGGTCACGTCGCAGGCGCCCATCGTTCATCTCCGGACTGCGTCCCGGCTGGCGCAGCTAGGTTCTAGGGAGGAGGAGCAGCCCCGCGGCCGCTCCTGGCCGGCCGGAATACCGGCTCAGATCCATCGGGTCCTCCCAGTCGCGAATGTCAGGTTGTCGGCGCGGATGTGCAATCCGCTGCATCACGGGTTGGCGTTTCTCGCTCACAAAGCACGGCTTCCTTGGTCCGCGAGCCGAGAGCAACTTTAAGTCATTTGGATATTAACACCTGATTTTCGTAAATACAATGAGCGCGTGACCCGCTGGCGCAGCGCGACTGCGTCATGACCAAGCGCAGTTGAGTTTTTCAACACACTGAGGAT
>JADGNS010000480.1 GCA_017883355.1 Candidatus Solibacter sp. | reverse complement strand
AGCGGTCTTCCGCAACGGCCGCATCAGCGGCAGCGCGGACACCCGGATCAGAAACACCACGCTCTTCGTGGCCAATTCGAGCAGCCGCGCGGTCCTCGCCTGTTCCGGCGATTCATCGATCACCCAGAAAAAAATCACCCCCATCTGAAAGAACCAGAGCACGCCCGGCAAATGCGGTTCCAGGTCGCGCGGAATCCGCATCCCGCAATCCACCAGAATGCGCCGAAACCAGGCCAGGTCGATATCGCGGATCTCCTTGGTTTGCGGGCTGAACGGCGACAGCGGATGCTTTGGATCCGCGCCGTTGCGCAGCAAGGCGCGCAGCACACCCCGGTTTGGCGCGAAGTGAGCCAGTTTCACCCGGATCAGCTCGCGCAACCGGTTTTCCAGGCCTTTCGCCTGTTCCAGGGCAGCCTCGATCTTAGCCTGCGTCTCCGCGCAGGAGCGTTGGTAGAAGTCCATCACGATGGCATCTTTGGAAGGGTAGTAGTAGTACGCCGCGCCCGTCGCGACCTCCGCCTTCCGCGCAATGTCCCGCATCGTGGTGATGTCGAAGCCCTCCTGCCGGAAAAGCTCCAGCGCGCAGTCTAGAATCCGGCGGCCTGTCTCTTCCGCCTTGGGTGTCGCTTTTGGAGATGGCATAAAGTTGAACGTGTTCAAGAAGAGTATGGCCCCAGTTGCCGGCGTCTGTCAATCACTATTTTGAACGCGTTCAGAATAGACCAGTGCCCGCCGCGCGGAGGAACGCGGAGGAACGCGGATTCACGCCCATAAACACCAAACACAAGAACACTCAAGGTGTTTGCTTATCCGTGCTTATCCGTGTTCATCCGTGGCCATCTGCCTTCCCGCTCGCCGGAACCCTCAGCCGCACCTGCGTGCCTTCGCCCTGCGCACTCGTGATGCGCAGCTCCCCGCCCAGTTTCGCCACCCGCTCGCGCATGCCGATCAGCCCATAGTGGTGGCCGCCGGACGATTTGCCGATAGCCGCGTCGAAGCCGCACCCGTCGTCCGCAATCTCCACGTCCACCATCTCCCGCTCGAAGCGCAGCGTCACCGAGACCTGCCGCGGCGCCGCGTGCCGCACCGCATTCTGCAGCGCCTCGCGGACCAGCATCGCGAGGCCGCGCTCCCCCTCGGCGCCCATGGCCAGCGGCGCGCCGGTGTGTTCGAACCGCACCGGGATGCCCGTCGCCAGACCCACTCGCTGCGCCAACTGTGAGAGGGTGCGCACCAGATCGTTCCCCGTACCGGCATTCTGGCGCAGGTTCCACACCGCCAGGCGGGCCTCGTCCACCGTGGCGCGAACCTCTTTGCGCGCCCGGTCGAGCAATTCCTGGCCGATCCCCGGGGACACGTCCTGCGCGCTCGAGGCCGCTTCCAGCAAAGTGGAAACTCCGATGCAGCCCTGGATCAACGTGTCGTGCATCTCCCGCGCCAGGCGGTTTCGTTCGTCCAGCACCGCCGCGAACCGCTGGCGCAGATTGCGCAGGTGCAGCCGATACCCTCCCCACGCGCTGGCCATCGCCGCGAGGCCGCACAGGGCCAGGAACCACGTCGTCTGGTAAAAGTGGGGACGCCACTCCACGTCCAGAATCTGTTCGGCCGTATGGCGCGGATCGTTCCTCTCATACGCCACCACGTGGAAACGATAGTCTCCCGGGGGAATGTTGGTGTAATACGCGATGCGCCGCTGGCCCACGTCGGTCCAGTCGCGTTCGAAGCCCTCCATCCAATACTTGAACTGCGTTCTCTCCGGCGAGCGCAGCCGGATGGCGGTGTAGTGGACCTCGAGTTTGCCTTCCCCCGGCCCCACGCGCAGCAGCGCGCCGCCCGGCACCACCTTGTCATCGGCCAGCACCTGCTCGATCAGTACCGGCGGCGGGCTGCCGCGATACGGCACATCCGGCTCGATGCGCACCGCGCCCTTCGTGCTCGCAAACCACAGATCGCCCGATGTCGCGAGCGCACCCGCCGATTGCACGCCGCCGTTCATCTGATTGGTGCTCAATCCCTCCGACGTGCTGTAGACGCGCACCGCCAGTTGTCCCGGAGACTTACCCGCCGCCTCCTCCAGTTCGCGCCGCGCCACCGAGGCAATTCCGCTCGGCCCGCTCATCCACAGGTTTCCCCGCGCGTCCTCGGTAAGCGACTGGATCTTGTTACTGGGAAGCCCGTCCTTCGTGGTGAACTGCGCGAGCTTCCCGTTCGCCAGCAGGAACAGGCCGGCGCCCTGCGTGCCGACCCAGAGCCCGCCTTGCGCGTCCTCGTGCAGCGCCCAGATCTTCTGGCCGCGCAGGCGCTCGGCCAACGCATCGGTCTCGAATTTGCCGCCGCGGTACCGGCTCAGTCCCCCATCCGTCGCCACCCACAGGCTGCCTTCGCGATCCAGCAGCAACACCCGTATGCTGCCATAGGCGAGGCCATCCTGCGTGCCGAAACTCTCAAAGACGCCGCCATGCCACCGCGATAACCCTCCGTCCGTGCCGATCCAGATGCCGCCTTCGCGATCTTCGCAAAAGGCGCGCACGAAATCGTTGACCAGGCCCTGCTTCATGCTGTAACGCTCCGTGCGAGTCCCCTGCCATCGCGCTACGCCCTGCCCGTCGGTGCCGATCCACAGGCCGCCGGCACGGTCGCGGAATACGTTGCGAATCGGCAACCCGCCGAGACCCGCGGGCAGCCGGGCCGGCGTCAGCGCCCGGCCCGACACCTGATAGAGCCGGCCGTTGAGCGCTGAGACGAACAGCGGGCCGCCCGGATCCTGATAGATGGTATTGATCCCCTGCGGCACCCGGTCTGGCGTGGTCACCGTGCTCGCCGCGCTGGGACTCAAGCGCAGCAGCCCACCCTGCGTCCCCACCCACACATCGTTTTCCGAATCTTCAAAAAGCGCCAGCACGTTATTGTGCGGCAGCTCGCCGGGCGCGTCGAGACGCTCCATCCCGCCCCCCACCAGCCGCCGCAAACCCTGCCCATACGTGCCGATCCAAAGCTCTCCTCCGCGGCTCTCGGCCAGCACGCTGATGTTGGTGCCGCTGATCGTTCGCCGCGTCAGGAAGGGATCGCCCCGCACCCCCTGTTCCAGCTTGCGAAGCCCGGAGATGGTGCCGATCCACACCGCCCCGTCGCGCGTCTGGCGAATCGTGCGGATGCTGTTATCGGCCAGATCCTCGCTGGAGTGATAGTAAGTGGCCTTGCTCCCGTCGAGGATCAATAGGCCCCCTCCGCCAATCAACAGGCGTCCCTCCCGGTCCTGCCAGATGGAATGCACCGACACAGGCGGTATACCGCCCTTGCCATCGACCCGCACCAGCGATTCGCCCTGCGCGCGAAACAGGCCGGCATCCGTCCCCACCCATAGATTGCGGTCCTTGTCTTCGAAGATGACGCGCACAAATCCGTTGGTCAGCCCCTGCGCCGCGCCGTACGCGCGGAACGCTCCATTCCGGTAGCGGATCAGGCCGCCGCCTTCGCTGCCGATCCACAAGCTGCGGTCCCCGGAGGTGTACAGGCAATACACGCTGTCATCGCGGAAGGCAGGCTCGTTCTCGTGATTGAACACCGTGAACCGTGTACCGTCGAAGCGTACCAGTCCGCCGCTGGTGCCGATCCACAGGTAACCGTCCGCCGTCTGTGCCAGCGCCTGCGCATAGTCTTCCGGCAGCCCGTCCGCGGACTGCCACACGCGCCGGCTGTACACCGCGGAGTCTGCCGCGCGATCCGCCGCCGCGACGGCGGTCGCGAACAGTAAGAGAACTGCGGCAATGACCGGGATGCGGGAGATCACTTCGACACCCAACGTCAAAGCATAGCTGAAATCTGCTGCCTGGAGTTTCGCAGCACAGCGGGGCAGGCGCTTCTGCCTGCCAACTCCCTTCCGATGTCCGCTTCCCCGGCCGGAATACGTATTCCTCGGTAAGGAGCACTCGACATGAACAATTCCATTTCTTTCACCAACCGGAACGTACCGGCTCCGCCATCGCTGCATTGGGCGATTGTGCTGGTCCTGAGTATTGTCACTCTCGGCCTGTTCGGATTCATTTGGATGCTGCGGCAGGCCTGGTTCGCCCGAAAACTCAATCCCGGCAACTGGGCGTTTCGGGCATTCACCCTGGCTTTCGCGCTCTTCCTGTTTTCGGCGCTCGGGCAGGTTGTAGTGGCCATCACCGTTGCGCGTGGTGGCGAAGCCACCGACATGGGCACCACAGGCTGGGTCATCTTCATGTTCCAAACCTTGGCGATGATCGCCGGTTATCTGGAGATTCGTGAAACCCTGGCGGCTTGCTACTCGGTTCGTCTGAACCTGATCCTGACGGTTGTCTTCAACGTCTACTACGTGCAATACCATCTGTCACGCATCGCGAAGCTCAATCGGGCGAGGCAGTCGTCCGAAGGGATGCCGCCCCTCGCGTCGCCTGCATAGTTCCCAACCTGCACGAGGGATACGCTCCGCCTGGATGAATGCGTGTCCCCCTTGCTGTTCCCCTCTAGCCCCCTCCGTTCGGACCGTCATGGCAGCTATCGCACAATGCCACTTAGTTTTCCGAAAGCCGCGAATCCTGCGGAAATTGTGGGGCGGACCCCAGGGGGTCCACCCCGAGCGTCATTCTGACTGGCCAGACGCTTCCCTCCACTACAAGGGCCGATCGATCGTGCCTTGCCGCCAGACTGCGTCGTAACGCACCTCGCCGCCCGGCAGCACATACGTATTAAGAACGTACAGGCGCCAGCCGTTTGGATATATCTCGTCATACTTGGCCCGGTAATCTGCGTACGTCCACCCGAAGACCGCCTTTTCGTCGTAAGTCCCCTGCCGCCAAACCATGTTGTGGTTCACCTGGCCGGGTACAACGTACGATTGAAGAATGTATAGGCGCCAACCTAGTGGATAGAGGGTGCTCCAGTCGCTATCGAGTTGCGCGGAGGTTGCCT
>JADGNS010000479.1 GCA_017883355.1 Candidatus Solibacter sp. | reverse complement strand
GGATGTGGAAGCTGGAGCACATTGAAGGGCAGCGCGAGATCAACGAGCTGCACATCCCGGTGAACACCGCGGTGCGGCTAACCATGGCCAGCGAGGACGTGATCCACAGCTTCTTCGTCCCGGCCTTCCGCACCAAACAGGACGTGGTGCCGGGCCGCTATTCCACCACCTGGTTCACCCCCACCAAGGTGGGCAAGTATCACCTGTTCTGCGCCGAATACTGCGGCACCAACCATTCCGGGATGATCGGTTGGGTGTACGTCATGGAGCCCAAGGACTATCAGAACTGGCTGAGCGGCGGCGCCGCCGAGGGCTCGATGGCCGAAAACGGCAAGAAACTCTTCGAACAACTGGCCTGCAACAACTGCCACAAGGAAGACAACACCGGACGGGGACCCACGCTGATCGGACTGTTCGGCAAGCAGGTGCAACTCTCTGGCGGCGGCACCGTAAAAGCCGACGAGGCTTACTTCCGCGAGTCCATCCTCCAGCCGCAGGCCAAGGTCGTGTCCGGCTTTGAACCGGTGATGCCCACGTTCCAGGGACTGGTCACCGAGGAACAGCTCGTGCAACTGGTGGAGTACGTGAAATCGTTAGGACCGAAACCGGGAACCGGCCCGGTGGATAACGGGCAAAAGCCGGCAGCAAAGAAATCCGCGGGATCGTCTCCCGCCAATCGTTAGAACCCTATGATTACCGCAGCGGCACAAGAACGCGAACACTACCTGAACGCCAGTTACGGCCTGAAGAGCTGGCTCCTTACCAAGGACCACAAGCGCATCGGCCTGCTGTACCTCGCCACCATCACCCTGTTCTTCTTCATCGGCGGCGCCTTCGCCACGCTGATTCGCGTGGAGCTGCTGACGCCGCAGGGCGATCTGGTCAGCTCCGAGACTTACAACAAGCTGTTTACCATGCACGGTGTGATGATGATCTTCTTCTTCCTGATCCCGTCCATTCCAGCCGTGCTGGGGAATTTCTTCCTGCCGCTCATGATCGGTGCGCGCGACCTGGCGTTCCCCAAGCTCAACCTGCTGAGCTGGTACCTGCTGGTGATTGGCGGGGCGTTCAGCCTGTACGCCATGCTGGCGGGCGGAGTGGATACGGGCTGGACCTTCTACACGCCCTACAGCACCACGTACTCCAACGGTTACGTCATCGCCACTGCGCTCGGCATCTTCATCGCGGGCTTCTCGTCCATTCTCACCGGTCTGAATTTCATCGTGACGATCCACCGCATGCGCGCTCCGGGGATGACATGGTTCCGCATGCCTCTGTTCGTCTGGGCACACTACGCCACCAGCCTGATTCAGGTGCTGGGCACGCCCGTGTTGGCTGTCACCATCGTGCTGCTCTTCCTGGAGCGCGTGTTCCATCTCGGCATCTTCGACCCGGCCCGCGGCGGCGACCCGGTGCTCTTCCAGCACCTCTTCTGGTTCTACTCGCACCCGGCCGTGTACATCATGGTGCTGCCCTCCATGGGCGTGGTCTCTGAAATCATCAGCACGTTTTCCCGCAAGGCCATATTCGGCTATAGGATTGTGGCTTTTTCCAGCGTGGCCATCGCGGTTCTGGGCTTCCTGGTTTGGGGCCATCACATGTTCGTCAGCGGCCAGAGCTTGTATGCCGGCATGGTGTTCAGCTTCCTGAGCTACTTCGTAGCGATTCCTTCGGCCATCAAGGTTTTCAATTGGACTGCGACTCTGTATAAGGGCTCGATATCCTTCCAGACCCCTATGCTGTATGCCCTCGGCTTCATCGGGCTCTTCACCATCGGCGGCCTGACTGGCCTGTTCGTGGCCGCGCTGGGAATCGACATCCACGTCACCGATACTTATTTCGTGGTGGCGCACTTCCACTACATTATGGTGGGCGGCGCCCTGATGGGTTACCTCGGCGGCATGCACTTCTGGTGGCCCAAGATTACCGGACGCATGTATCCCGAGGGATGGGCGAAACTTTCCGCGCTGGTCATCTTCCTGGGCTTCAACCTGACCTTCTTCCCGCAATTCATCCTGGGCTATCTGGGGATGCCGCGGCGCTACCACGCCTATCCGGAAGAATTTCAAGTGCTCAACGTGCTCTCCACCGCGGGCGCCAGCGTCCTGGCCGTGGGCTACATGATTCCCATGATCTATTTCATCTGGTCGCTGCGCTACGGCAAGGTGGCTCCGGCCAACCCCTGGGGCGCCACGGGACTCGAATGGAAGACCTCTTCGCCGCCGCCCGTCCACAACTTCGAAGAAACCCCGATCGTCACCCACGGCGCTTACGATTACAGCACCGTGATCCCTCAGGAGGTCGAAGTTGGCTGAACACGCTCACACGGAAACTTTCGCGCTTCGCGTGCAGTTCGACACCGAGGCACAGCAGAAAGACGCCTCCACGCTCGGGATGTGGATCTTCCTGATCACCGAAATCATGTTCTTCGGCGGCATGTTCGCCGTTTACACCGTCTACCGCAGTTGGTATCCGGACGTGTTTGCGATCGCGTCCCGCAGCCTGAATGAGATCATCGGCGCCATCAATACGGGCGTGCTGCTGCTCTCCAGTTTCACCATGGTCATGGCGGTGCGCGCCGGCCAGCTCGGGCAGCAGAAGATGATCGTGATCTTCCTGATTCTCACGCTCCTGTTCGGCGGCATCTTCCTCGGAGTGAAGGCCTACGAGTGGAACGAGAAGTTCGTAGAGCACCACATTCCGGGCCAGGCGGACTTCCATCTGGACGACGTTCTGCCCGGCGACCAGGGCCACGCCCAGTTGTTCTTCTCCATCTATTTTGCGATGACCGGCTTGCACGCGCTCCACATGGTGATCGGCGTGGGGCTTCTGCTCACCCTCATCGTACAGGCCAATAAGGGCAAATTCTCGGCGTCCTACTACACGCCGGTTGACGTGGCCGGGCTCTACTGGCACTTCGTCGACGTCATCTGGATCTTCCTGTTCCCGCTGCTCTATCTGATCGACCGCCACCCGGTGAAATAATCATGAGCGATCCACACGAAACAACTCATATCGATTCCGTCGGCACTTACGTAAAGATCCTGCTGGCGCTGTTGGTGGCCACCGGAGTGACCACCGCGGTGGCGCGCGTCGACCTCGGAGCCTTCAGCACCGTGGTCGCGCTGGGCATCGCGTGTGGGAAGATGCTCCTGGTGGCGCTGTTCTTCATGCACATCCGCCACAGTAACAAGCTCACCAGGCTGGTGGTAGTGGGCGGACTGCTGTGGCTCGCGATTCTGCTATTGCTCACCATGACGGACTTCGCCACGCGCGGGATACTCGGCGTGCCCGGAAAGTAGGACAGACCATCGCCTTGCGTGGTCTGTCAATGGCGCGTTTGGGTGACAGACGACGAAACCCGATCGTCTGTCCTACTGCTCTTTGGCGGCCGCGCTGGCGGCGGTGATCTTCTCGACCTCGGCAAGCTGCGTTCGCACTTTGGCGGCGTCCGGCGACTCCGGCGCGAGCTTCAGGTATGTCTTAAACTGCGCGGCAGCTCCGGCATAGTCCTTCTTGAGCGCCATGAGGAGGCCGAGGATGTGACTCACGTCGGGGATGGCGTGCCGCGTATCCAGGCGCTCCGCGGCCAGCGCGCTTTTCTCCGCCGCCGCAAAGTTCTGCATATTGAAATTAGCCACGGAATTAAAGAGGAATGCCTGCGGATAGTCGAATGGATCCAACTTCAACAGCTTGTCGGTGACATCGGCCAGGCTCCGCCACTTCGACGCCTGCAATTCCAGAATTGAAATCTGCAAGTAGGGCTGGACGAACTTCGGGTCGCACTCCAACGCCTTGTCGTAGTAGCTGCGGGCCATGTCCATCTTGCCTTGGCCTGCCTGCAGCAACCCCAACTCGTACCACACGCTAGAGTATTTCGGATACAGCTCGACCGCTTTTTCGAAGCTCGCCTGGGCATCGCCGAATTTCTTCTTCTTGATCGCGTCAAGACCTTTATCGTAGGCCTTCTTCGCATCCTTGGGCGCCGCCAGCGAAACCGCGCTGATCGTCTTGCCTTCTTCGGCAGGTCCGTTGCGATGCATGAGGATCGTCCCCACATTGGGGTCGTCCATGGGACGCCGTCCCGTCAGTGGCACCGTCTGCGAGCGATACCCCGCCAGTTTGGCCTGCAACTCGCAGCCCATGTACTTGCGTTCCGCCGACTGGGAACTGCCGAGCGGCCCCGATGTGGTGCCGCTGCCCCCCATGCCCGTGGAGTTCATCCTGTTGAAAGTGCCGAATTCGCTGGCGTCCTGGATCACCCCGTTGCGCGAGCCGAGCTCGATGGCGAAGTACCCCTTGCCATCCGTATAGCCTTCGGCGTGCGACGAGCTGTTACATACGGTTTCGATGACCACCGGATCGGGAGGCGGCGTTCCATCCTCCAACATGACGCGGCCGCTGATAAAGATGGGCTGCGGCGGGTTGACCGCCGACGGCGTGGTTGGCGTAGTGGTTGTGGGTGTGGTCGTCGAGGGCCCGCGCCCCGTGGTGGTTCCCGGACTGGGGGTGGTGGTTCCGCCTGAACCGCTGGTTGGAGGGGGAGTCGTCACGCCTCTGCCCTGGCCGATGACGGCCGCCGGAATCAAGAAACCGATCGCCGCCGCTGTGATTGCCCTCACCCAAATCTTCGAGGCCATACCACCTCCGTTGACTGCCCACATTATCCCACCAAAAATGAGTTACCGATGTGAACAGGGTGCGGCACGTGCGGCACCCCCACGCTCATTGGTAGAATGGGCACTTAGAACGTATGCTGAAACCATCCATTTTCCCCGCCATCGCTCTGCTGGCCGTCCTGACGGCTTGTTCGGACACGCCGGCCCCCACCGCCGCGAAGAAGGAACCGGAAAAAGTCGAACCCGCCACCGGGCAGAGCGCCGTCTTCAAGATGTACCAGATGGCCCGTGCCTGGGCGCCCGATTCGCAAGTGATGAAGATGCAGAG
>JADGNS010000478.1 GCA_017883355.1 Candidatus Solibacter sp. | reverse complement strand
CGGTTCGAAGCGCGCCCCGCCTGAATCACGTTGAGCACGCTGGAAGGCATGCTGGGCATCGTCTTATCGTCGTAATAGGCGGTGGGACTGGCTTTCACCAGGGAGACGTACAATCGATTGTTGGTGCGCTCCTGATTGAGCAGCGAAACCGCCTGCGGCACATCGATGAAGCGGTTCATGAAGCCCGCCGCGTTCTGCATGCGGTTCAGCGTATCGGCATCGCTCAACAGGATGCGGTGATCGCCCTTGGCCAGCCCGGCGGGAATCTTCACCACGACTTCGCGCTGGATCGGCTCACCGCGATAGGGACGCACGGAAACTTTCACCGCCAAATCGTCGCCGGCCTGCACTTCCGTATTGGCCACCCACCCGGTTTCGATGGCGGCCACGCGGCGCTCCGGCAGCAGATCGAGACTCAGGGTCACGCCCTTTACGTCGGGCGTGTTCACGTTGTTCAGGTAGAGCCGGTTGAACTTGTCGCCCAGCCACACGGCCAGCGCCATGGGCGCGGGCATGGGCATATCGCCGGTGGCCTGCATGGTGGCCAGCCCGATATTGTGCGGGCCGTTCATCTCTACCTTGCCGTTCAGCCGGTACGTGGCCTCATCGGCGAAATCGTTCAAATTCGAAATCGAGTTGTAGAGGGTGAGCATCATCAACGTAGGCGTCCACTTCTGATGCACGAAGACGTTGAAGTGGAAGTTCTTCTCGCTGAGCACGGCCTCTTTGGCGTCCAGCGAGCGCACTTTCAGGGTCACCGGAATCATCGGCGAAGTGGCCCCCAGTTCGCCCATGATGCCGCTGTGGCGATCTTGCCGCAGAGCGCCGACAATCTCCGTGGCGTTGGCCAGTTTGCTCGGTTGGAACTGGCTGGCCAGGGTGAGCACCACTTCGCTCTTCGCCAGCGGCATATCTACCGGTCCCAGGTTGAATAGCGGATGCCCGAACGCCAGCACGCGCTTGCCATCGTTGTAGGTCACCGTGCCGAAGGCGCTGACCCCCATATCGCCATCCACCAGGACGGTGGCCACGCTCTCGCCCGGATTCAACGAGTGCTCCCAACCCGCTACCGGCTTGCTGCCATGCGTCAGCACGCCGCCCGAGCCCTGTACCGTGCGCAGTCCCATCTGCTGGAAGATGGAGCTGAAGTCGCGCAGCGTATCTCCATTGATTCCCGAAAACACCAGCGGCGAATCGATCGGGACCAGCGATTCCAGGGGACCCAAGGCGCTGCCCTCGGCCTGCGCGTTGAGCGCCACCGCCTTGCCCGGCGTGCGCGCCGCGGCGGGATGGGATTGGTCGCTGCCGTTGATTTCCAGCATCAGTTCGATCGGCGTGATGCCGCAGATGGCGTCCGGCGAGAACTGACTGAGCCCGAGAGAAACCGCTCCAATCAGCTTCCCATCGATGTACACCGGGCTTCCGCTCATGCCCTTGGCGACGTTGGTGCGCGCCGCTTTGCCGCCCATCTTGCCCAGGATGATGTCCTGCCTGGGACCCCACATATTCTTGGAAATTCCGACGATCTCTACCGGTACCGGTTCGGGTTCCGTTCCCTGGAATACGGTCCAGGCGATACCTTTCATCCCCTGCTTGACTTGGCTCAGGGGCATGATCTCCACTTTGCCGGATTTCGGGCGGACGAGCGGCGCTTCGGCCGCGGAAGCAGGCAGCGCGGTAGCCGCCAAACCAAGCAGGACGGCGGCAATTGGGATGTTCATGGGGTCGATAACTCCAGTTGCCTCATTGTACTATGCGACACCTAACCGGCTGCGGAAACCAGCGGCGGATCCCCCTCCCTTAATTAGTGCACCACCGGCACTCCCGGCTGCTTGCGTGGCACCATCAACAGCGAACGCGGCACCACCGGCTTGCCCGCAAACTGCCCGGGCGGCGGGGTGTCCCTTGTTCTCTCCAGTCCAGGCTGTCCGCCGAACAGGTTCCTGCGCCCGTAGAGCGCCATGTCCAGACGGTCGTTCATACCGAGTTTCTTGAATAGCTTGTACAGATAAACTTTCACCGTGCCTTCGGTGATTCCCAGCGAAAACGCAATCTCTTTGTTTTTGAGGCCTTGCGCCACCAGCGAGACGATCTGCCCCTGTCGCCGCGTGAGGGCAACCCGCTGCTGCGATAAGACGCTCTCCAACAGGTCCCGGTCAAAGCACAGCACGCCCCGATGGACACTGCGCAGAGCCGCCAGGCAGTCATTGATCGAAGTGTGGTCGGGAAGAATGCTGCGCACCCCCAACTGCATCGCTTGAAAGGCGAACTCGCCCCCCAGTTCCTGGCCCCACAGTACGATCTGGCAGCGGCTTTCGGCAGACCGTGCGTCGCGCAGATCCGACAGGCTGATTCCCGATATCAGGTGAACCAGCAGCACATCGGGCCGGGTGGATTTCAGGCAGTCGAGCGTGCCGGTTAGAGTATCTCGACATGCCGCCAGTTCCAGATCGGCGTGATTGTGCAAGACCGCCGCCAATCCTTGGGCAACAAACGGTTGCTGGGTGTAGAGCACAATCCGAATTCGGTTATCTGATTCCACGGCCTTCTCCAGTTCCGCTTACCATGACCGCCCGGCTGCATCGGCGACCACTCATTTATCGGATGGGCGGCCATGGAACTTTAGCGCCCTAAAGCTGAAATCGAATTCCGCCGATGATTTCCGCATGTGCTGGTCAACAACGCTGACCGCGGTCCTCCTTTCGCTGCTGGTACGGCTCCCCGTCCCCGCGCAGACTCCGGCCGAAGCCTCCCCCAACGCCGTCCCCAAACTTACGGTGACGGTCGGCAAATCGCTGATGATCGACAGCCCGGTCAAAATCAAGCGGATGGCGGCCGCCAACAGCGATCTCATCGAATCCGTCGCCATCGGTTCCAAGGAAGTGCTCCTCAACGGGAAACTGCCTGGTGAGACTTCGCTGGTCGTCTGGCTGGAGAACGACACGCGCCTCACCTACGACCTCATCGTGCGGGCGAGCCCGCAACGCCTGACCGCGGTGCGCGAGCAAATTGCGCGCGACGTGCCCGGTGGCGATGTGGACGTCACACTCGACAACGACACTGCCTTCGTCCGCGGCAGAGTGAAGGATATGTTCTGCGCCGAACGCGTCATGGCGATCGCTTCCACGCTGGGCAAGACCGTCAATCTGCTGCGCGTCGACATTCCCCCCGTCGAGCCTCAGATCCTCTTACAGGTGAAGTTCGCCACGGTGGATCGCTCCGTCAGTAGCGAGCTTGGCCTCGAACTGGCCAGCACGGCGTTCAACCAGAGCACGGCGGTCGGCACTGGTTCGCCGATCAGCCAGACCGGCGGAGCGCCGTTTTCCCTCAGTCAGGCAGTCAATCTATTCCTTTTCCGCCGCGACCTCAACCTGGCGGCGGCCATCCGCGCGCTGGAAGCCAAACGTAAGTTGCAGTTGCTGGCCGAGCCCAACCTGATGGTGATCAACAACACCATGGCGCATTTTGTAGCGGGTGGGGAATTCCCGTTTCCCATGATTCAGTCGGGAGCGGGTTCGAATTCGGTCAGCATTGTCTTCAAAGAGTACGGCATCAAACTCGGTTTCCTGCCGGTAGTGACACCTCGCGGCACCATACGCCTCCAGGTCTCGCCCGAGGTCAGTGCCTTGGACTACACCAATGCCGTCACCGTGGCGGGGACTACCATTCCCGGCATCTCCATGCGAAAGGTGCAGACCGAGGTGGAGTTGGATAGCGGACAGAGCTTCGTGATCGCCGGTTTGCTGGACAGCCAGACCACCGAAAGTCTCTCCAAGATTCCAGGCCTCGCCAACATCCCGCTGTTGGGCAAGCTGTTTCAAAGCAGATCGATCAGCCGCAATAACAGCGAACTGCTGGTGATCATCACACCGGAGATCGTGCGCCCCATCGCGATCGGCCAGCCGCCTCCCCAACTCCAGTTTACGTCCCCGCCTCTGCCCCCCAATCGCCCGCAGCAACCGCGCCAGCCGGGCATCGACAAGACCGGGCCGGTGCCCGTGAATCCACCCTCGGACAGCATGCCGATCGAGCAACTGATCCGCACGCAGAAGACCGCGCCTCCGGCGGGTTCCGGACTATCCGGCTCCACGCCTTCGTCCGCCGGAGTCCCCGGATCCGGGGACCGCCCGGACTGAACTCGCCGTTTCCTCGCGAGCAGCTTGCGCCGGCCTCCCGGGTGCTTAACCGATTTTGGGGGGGTCGCGGCTTAGTCGCTGAATCCGTTCCCTGCTGCTGTTGGCCGCGCTGGCGCTGCTTGCCTGCTATCTGCCGGCCCGCAAATCGACACGCGTCAACCCGGCTGTGGCGTTGCGCCACGAATAGGGAGGGCGGGACGCTAGCCGTCCACCGGGCAATTCCTCCCGGGGCACGCCGTCCACCGCAGCAGATCGTGATGCCAGCTATGGTTGACTGGCGTCGCAGCCGAGTGAGAAGCGCAAAGCTGCGCAGATCTCGCTCATGCGTGACGAACCCAAACGGGCCACTCGCCTCCCCAATCGCTGCTGAGAGATCGTAACCGCGTTGTGCATGTTCACGGCGCAAGGCGCCTTCATACCGTCCTCTTCACGCAGTACCACCTCGGATGGCACTCCGCGAATCGTGGACGTGATCGGGGCTACCGTCACGGTCGACAAATAGCCAATGGCGCTGTCCCGTGTCAGCACCACCACCGGCCTCTTCTTGTCCGGCGGAGCAAACTGGTAAAGGCGAATGTCCCCTCGGGCTATTCCGCCGGCCACGCCGCCTCCGCTTCCCAAACCAGCGCTTCAGGGTACATCTGTGGCTTGCTCGCATAGCCGTTGCGGTCGCGCTCCTCAAGAGCCCGGATCTCCAATCTCCGGAGGTGTTCGCGAAGCGCCTCCCGAATCAACGCCGAGCGGTTCTGCTTGGTTCGATGCGCGGCCCGGTCGGCCGCCTGCAAGAGCTTCGTATCGAGAACAACCTGAATCGTTTCCAT
>JADGNS010000477.1 GCA_017883355.1 Candidatus Solibacter sp. | reverse complement strand
CTCTTCTTCGGGCAGTGGAACGACCTGCGCGCATATTGCCGCGCCCGCCAGATCCGCATCATGGGCGACCTGCCCATCTATGTGGCGCACGATAGCGCCGATGTCTGGGCACGCCCGGAGGCTTTCCACCTCGACGCCAACGGCGACCCCACCGTGGTCGCCGGCGTGCCGCCGGATTACTTCAGCGGCACCGGCCAACGCTGGGGCAACCCCATCTATCGCTGGGACAGGATGGAAGCCGAGGGCTACCGCTGGTGGCTGGACCGCTTCCGCGCCGTGCTGGCGCAGTTCGACCTGGTCCGGCTGGATCATTTCCGCGGCTTCGAAGCCTACTGGGAGGTGCCCGCGACGGAGGCGACCGCCGAGCACGGACGCTGGGTCAAGGGTCCGGGCGCCGCGCTATTTGAGGCCGCGCGGCAGGCGCTCGGGGACTTGCCGTTCGTCGCCGAGAACCTCGGCGTCATCACGCCCGAGGTGGAAGCCATCCGCGCGCAGTTCGATCTTCCCGGCATGAGCATCCTGCAGTTCGCCTTCGGCGACGACCCGCAAGGACCGGGTTTCCGGCCGCACAATTACCCGCGCAACCTGGCCGCCTACACCGGCACGCACGATTGCGATACCACCGCCGGCTGGTGGAACAGCGAGGGCCGCGGCGAAAGCACCAGAACTGCCGAGGCCATCCTGCGCGAGCGCGCGTTCACCCGCGAATACCTGAATACCGAGGGACGGGAAATCCACTGGGATTTCATCCGCGCGCTGGAAGCCTCCGTGGCCGATACCGTGCTGATCCCGCTGCAGGACGTCCTCGGCCTGGGCAGCGACGCGCGCATGAACCAGCCCGCCACCCTCGGCGGCAACTGGCGCTGGCGCTACCGCGATGGCGCGCTCACGCCGCCGATGGCGCGCCGTCTGCGGGCGCTGACTCGGATGTATGATCGCTGACGCGTTGCGCGAGCAACGCCGCCAGCAACATGAACCCTCCGCCGCACACCACGGCGGCCACCCTGTTATTATCCAGCACGTGGTTCATGACCCATCCGAACCCCAGCGACGCCACGATCTCCGGCAGCACAATGAAGAAGTTGAAGATCCCCATGTACAGGCCGAAACGTTTCGCCGGCAGGGAACCGGCCAGCATGGCGTAGGGCATGGAGAGCGTGCTGGCCCAGGCGATGCCTATTCCCGTCATGGAGAGCAGCAACAGGTATTTGTTGTGGATTACCGCCACCGAAAGCAGGCCCAGCGCGCCCGCCACCAGGCAGATGCCGTGCGTCCGCCGCCGCGAAAGCGCGCGCGCCATCGGCTGCAGCGCAAAAGAGAAGACGAAGCAGACCGCCGAGTACAACCCGAAGCACAACCCGCCCCACTGCACGCCCTCCGTGTAAAGCGGCGATTGCGGATCGTTCGCCCCAAACACCTGATGCGCCACCGCCACCGGAAAGTAGAGCCACATGCAGAACAGCCCCAGCCAGGTGCAGATCTGCACCCACGCCAGTTGCCGCATGGTGCGCGGCATCTGCCGGATGGCGGAGAGAATCTCCCCCACACCGGAACTCAGCGTGTGTTCCTCCGGTGTGTCCGACGCCTCTGGCGGATACTCCCTGGTGGTGCATATCGTCCATAGCACCGCGGCCAGAAACACCCCCGCACCCACCGTAAAGGAGAGCTTCACGGCGGGTGGAATGGCGTGCCCCGCCACACTCGCGCCCGACACGCCCAGGTGCGTGAGCAGCCACGGCAGCACCGAAGCGATCACCGCGCCCAATCCGATGAACAGGCTCTGCATTGCGAACCCCTGCGTGCGTTGCTCTTCGGGCAGCAGGTCCGCGACGAAGGCCCGGAACGGCTCCATGCTGATGTTGATGGAGGCGTCCAGCATCCACAGCAGTCCCGCCGCCATCCACAGCGCCGAGGCGTTCGGCATGGCGAGCAGCGCGGCCGAACTGAGAATCGCGCCCACCAGAAAATATGGCCGCCGCCTGCCCAGCCTGCCCCAGGTGTGGTCGCTCAAGTGTCCGATGATGGGCTGCACGATCAGCCCGGTCAAAGGCGCGGCCAGCCACAGCAGAGGAATCTGGTCCGGCCTCGCGCCCAGATACTCGTAGATGGCGCTCATGTTGGCCATCTGCAAGCCCCAGCCAAACTGGATTCCGAAGAACCCCAGGTTCATGTTCCACAATTGGGCGAAGCGCAGGCGCGGTTTTTCCATGAGATGCTCAACGATAGATCGCTACTGCTTGCGCCGTCAAGGGCACTGCCACGGCGCCGCTGCGCAGTGGTAGCGTGCGGACCGGCTTTGTGACTTTACGGCCGCGACCCGATCATGAGCCCGGTGATTCCCGGCAGGTCCGTGCGGCGGATCTCCTGGAAACCCGCCTCACCGAGCCAGCCGGCATATTCCGGCTCGCTGTAGCTGCTGCCGCCACGCGTGCCCACGAGCATGTTGAGCGCGAAGAGGGCGGCGAAGCGGGGCGCCGTCTTGTCCGCCTCCAGGATGAAGTCCTGAATGACGAGTCGGCCGCCGGGCGCCAGCGCCTCGCGGCAGCGGCGCAGCAGGTCGAGATTCTCCGCGGGGTCGAGCATGTGGCAGATGGCGGAGACAAACACCAGGTCGTAGCCTTCGCCCAGCGGGCCGGAACGCAGATCGCCGGCGCGGACTTTGACGCGGTTCGCCACGCCGGCCTCCTCGATGTGGCGCCGAGCGATGGGCTCGACGGTGGCGAGGTCCAGGATGTCGGCCCGCAACGTGGGGTTGGCCTGCGCGAAAGCGATGGAATAAGCACCCGAGCCGCCGCCCACGTCCAGCATGCGGCGGACATTCTCCACACCCACCGCGCGCACCACCAGCGGCGCGCGCTCCGAGGCGTTGCGGTGCATGGCGGCGATGAAGGCCTCCGTCCAGTCCTGACCGCGGCCGGCGATTTCGTCGCGGGCGGTGGCGGTGCCGGCGCGCACGCATTCGGTGAGCGTCGACCAGCGATGCCACAGGTGCGCGGTGTGCAGCAAGGCCGGCCGGGCGTTGTCGCGCGACCCGGCGGTGAAGTAGCGCGCCGCCGCCTCCGAGTTGTGAAACACCCCATCCTGCTTGACGAGCAGGCGCAGGGAAGCCAGGGCGTTGAGGAGCGTCTCGGTTGCGCGCGCGTCGGTATGGAGTTTGGCGGCAACCTCCACCGCGGCGGCGCCGTCCCCCACGGCCGTGAACACGTCGAGTTCCAGCGCCGTGAGAACGACGCGGCTTTCCTGAAACCCCCGTATGCGGTCGTTCAGGTCGTCGGGCAGGACTCCGGCGGCTTCCCGGGCGCGCCGCCCCGCGAACATCTTCTCGCGGTTGTTCAGGATCTCCGCGCGCAGCACCGCGGGATCGGTGCGCGCCAGGCCCTCGACGGGGCTATTCTCCTGGCAATGCGAGCGGACGATCTCCGCCACGTCCGACGGGGTCACGCCCGAATACCAGACGCCCTCGGGATAAACGATCAGGTTCGGCCCGTGCTCGCACAAGCCCAGCGAGCCGCACGCCGTCACCTGGATTTCGTCTTCCAGCCCGCGCGCGCTGACTTCGCGCCGCAGCGCCTCCAGAACCTGGCCCGAGCCCCGCGCCGCGCAGCACGGTACGCCTTCGGGCTTCTGCTGGTCGCAGACAAATACGTGAAACCGGAACGGCTCCATGATTCTTCTCCGGTTTCACGGTAACAGATTTGTTTATCCAATTCTCGCTCGGCGAGTCCACCGGGCCGGGAAGATCGAGCTCGCGCCTGCTGCCGTCGACGCGCCGGAAATCCTGTTACGATCCGCTATATGAAACCCGTGCTCCTCGCACTGTTGTTGACGCTGCCATTGGCCGGCCAGCGGAAAGCAGGCAGCCAACTGGACAATCTGCCCTCCAACATGGAGGTGCTCACGCACTTCGGCGAGCGCGCCGATATTTCGCCGGACAACCAGCGTGTCGCCTTCATGGCCAAGAGCTTTGGAGACGCCATGGTGATCGACCTGAAAACCCGCGTCATCCGCTGCCTGACCTGCAATGTTCCAGGCGCGGCTTTCCTGCGCGTGATGCACCTGGTGACGGGCGACTACATCCTGATCGGGCCCGGACGCTTCGAGGACATTCGCACCAGCCGGAGCCGGGACAATGAGCTGTGGTTCCTCAGCAAGGAGCGCGGCGCCAAGCCCGTCCGGCTGGGCCAGAAGATGAGCGAGGGCGCGGCCATTTCCAAGAAGAGTCTCAAGATTGCGTTTTCGCAGGTGCACGATCAGGCGGCGGACCTGGCGCCGGACGCGTCGCGCCTGATGGTCGCGGACGTGGACCTCTCGGCCAACCCGCCCAAATTGGCGAACCCGAAAACGGTTTACCAGAGTAAGGACCGGAACTGCGTCCTGGAGGCCCAGGATTTCTACGACAACGACAGCAAGATGGTCTTCACCTGTTATGAGCCGCAGGGCCTGGCATCGGCCATGGGCATCGATCTGAAGAGCGGCGAGGCGGCCAATTTCTCCAAGGCTCCGGGCACGTACAACGAACCCGAGGGCATCTTCCCCGACGGGCAGTACACGTGCGTGGAAGGCGACCGGCAGGTGGAACAACTCGGCGGCAGGCACGGCGGCGGCAACATCGACATCTGGAAACTGAAACTCGACGGCACCGGCAAGGATTTCGTCCGGATCACTCACTTCAACGATTTCGAAAACGGCAAGGCGTCGAACCCCGTGGTGTCCACCGACGGGCGCTTCATGGCCTTTCAGACGGCGAACACCGCCGACCCAGCGGGGGTGGGGTACGGCATCGTGCTGTACTGGTTCCGCAAGTAAATCGCTCGCCGCGGTTGCCGGGCGGATTGACTTAAGTGGTCGCGGCGCGGTATTTTGCAGGTATACCTTCCCTGATCGGCGCGGTAGCCAAGTGGTAAGGCAAAGGTCTGCAAAACCTTTATTCGTCGGTTCGATCCCGACCCGCGCCTCCAAC
>JADGNS010000476.1 GCA_017883355.1 Candidatus Solibacter sp. | reverse complement strand
GTAGGTTGGACCATCTGCCAGTGCTCCTTATCCCCCACGCGGATCGGCATCTGGAATCCCGCCTCATCCGCCTTCCACCGGTAAGAGACCGCCCCCGCCGCCTCGTCGAATTTCAGTTCCAGTGCGGGCAGCGCGGCGTGGCGCAGATACTGGTCGAAAATCGGCGTCAGCTTCATGCCGGTCTGCTCGTTGAAGTACCGCACCACGTCCTCGGTCATGATGTTCTGATACTTGAAGTGCTGGTAGAAATCGTGGATCAGCGCCCACCAGCGCGCGTCGTCATTCACCACGCTGCGCAGCGTGTTGAGGAACAGCGCTCCCTTGAAGTACTGGTCCTGGGGCGGTTCGCTGTTGACGCCGCGCGTGGTAATGATGGGCCGTAGATTGCGCACCTTCCCCTTGTACCCGTTGGTGTATTTCAGACCGTCCTCGCGACCCCACATGTACTCCACATAGAGGCACTCCAGGTACGTCGTCCAGCCTTCGTGAATCCACATGTCGCTCACGTCGGCGGCCGACACGCTGTTGCCGAACCACTCGTGCCCGCTTTCGTGGATGATGATGAAATCGAATCGCGGGCTGATGCCGACGCCCGTCCAGTCGCGCTCCAGATACCCGTTCGCGAACCGGTTGCCGTAGGTGACCGCGGACTGGTGCTCCATGCCGGAGTAGGGCGCTTCGATCAGCTTGTAGCCGTCCTTTTGGAACGGGTACTCGCCAAAGTAATGCTGATACGCTTCCAGCATTCCCTTGGCCTGGACGAACTGCTTCTTGGCTTTCTCCAGGTCTTCCGGCAACGCGTAGAAATCCAGCGCCAGCTCGCCCAGGCGGTCGGTCCAATGCTGGTAGTTGCCAATGTTGAGCGAGACGTCGTAGTTATTGATGGGGTATTGCACCAGCCAGTCCCAGCGCGTATAGCCGTCGCCGAGATCTTTCTTCCCCATGAACTTGCCGTTAGACACATCTACCAGGTCGTTGGGAATGGCGACGCTGATCTCCATGCTCTCGACCTCGTCGCGCCACTGGTCCTTGTTGGGCCACCACACGCTGGCGCCGATGCCCTCGCACGCCGTATTGATCCAGTGGTGCCCCGACGAATCCTTCTTGAAGGTGATCGCGCCGAACCTGCCGGTCTCCACCGGGTTCCCCGAGTAGTAGAAATCGATGCTGTAAGTGCGCCCGGCGCGCAGCATTTCGGGGAACTCCACGAACACCGCGCCCGAGTCGCGCTCGTACTTAAGAGCGGTACCGCCGAGCAGAATCTTGTCCACATTGAGCGCCGCGTGCAGATCGAGCTGAATGCGCGTCCCGTCCTGCAGCATCTTGAAGCGAATCGTGTTCTTCCCGCTGAGAAACTTCTTCTCCGGATCGACGCGCACGTCCAGGTGGTAGTAGAGCAGGTCGTTGTTTGCCCGATACGCGCCGTACTCCCCGCGCAGAATGTCCGCCCGTGTAGGGACCCCTGCGGCCGGAGGCGCGGGCTGCGCCGCAAGCCCCGCCGCTCCCATCAACGCCGCAACCGTGACTACCCGCCACGTCGCACTCTTGCCGCAATCCTTCCTCCGCTCCCCTGTAGCGTAGCCTTTCAGGCTGGGGTGCCCTCTGGGCGGCCCCCATTCGTGGGGGCATTCTTTCCAGCTTTCCCCGTGTCTTCTCTGCGCTTCCTCTGCGTTCTCTGCGTCTCTGCGTTGAAGGGACTCCCTCCCTCGCCGGCACTCTCTCCTCCTCATCCGGCCAGCCCCGGCACCCCGCCCAGCGTCTTCGCCAGCCTGACCGCGCGCAGAATGGACTGCGCCACCGCTTCCGCCGCAGCCACGCCCAGATTGTTGATGTCCGCCTGCAGCGCGCCTATCGACAGCGCGAAGGCGATATCGCCGTCCGCCATCGTATTCACCGGGTAAATCGTGCGCGCCATGCCGAGCGACGCGAACTGCGCCAGCTTGTTGGCCTGCACTTTATTCAGCCGCGCGTTGGTCGCAACCACAGCGAGCGTGGTGTTCCCGCTGCCCCCAATGACCGCGCCGCGCTTCATCTCGCCTTCGCTATCGATGAACTCGCGGCTGCTCGCACTCTTGCGCGCGCCGGCGATAATCTTCCCCGTCGCCGGGTCCCGCACGTCGCCCAGCGCGTTGACCGCCACCAGGGCGGCAACCAGCACGCCCCCCGGAAGCGTGACCGTGTACGATCCGATACCACCCTTCATCGCCCGCGCCATGCCGAAGAGTTTGCCGATGGTGGCGCCCGTGCCCGCGCCCACGCAACCTTCCTGCACCGCATCCGTCGTCGCCGCCGCCGCCGCCGCCTCGCCCATGGCGGCGTTGGGATGCACGTTGGGTTTGGCGATGCCCAGATCGAAGAGAATCGCGCCCGGCACGATCGGGATATGCTGTCCGCCGAAGGCGTAGCCCACTTTGCGCCCCGCCAGGTAGCGGCGCACGCCGGCCGCCGCCTCCAGCCCGAACGCGCTCCCGCCCGCCAGCAGAATGCCATGCACCTGATCGGTCACATGGCCGGGGCTCAGCGTGTCGATTTCCTGCGTGCCGCTGGCGCTCCCGCGGATATCCACCCCGCCCACCGCGCCCTGCTCGCACAGGATCGCCGTGCATCCCGTGATCGCGTCAAAATCCGAGATGTGGCCGGCCCGAATCCCGGGGATATCGGTAAGTCCCTTCATCGGTAGGTTTTCGGTTCTATGGTAGCATCGGAGTGCGGGGACCGAACCTACTTGCTGGATCTGCTGAAAGAGCCTGTTCTTGCTGCTCAGGAGTTTTTCTTGCTCGCAGGAAAGGCCCTGAAAAACATCTTCCGCCGCCCTCACTACGGCGACGACATCATCCTTCAGATGGACGCGATCGGCGTCGGTTCGCTGCCCATCGTGGTCATGATCGGCTTCTTCAGCGGCGCCGTCATTGCGCTGCAAATGTCCCGCGCGCTCTCCCAATACGGGCAGGTCGGCAAGACCGGCACGCTGGTGTCCCTCACGCTGGTGCGCGAACTTGGGCCGGTCCTGACCGCCATCATGGTGGCCGGCCGCAACTCCACCGGGATGGCTAGCGAACTCGGGTCCATGAAAGTCACCGAGCAGATCGACGCCATGCGCGCGCTCGGCACGGACCCCATCCAGAAACTCGTGACGCCGCGGCTCATCGCCACCTGCGTGATGCTCCCCCTGCTCACCATCATCGGGGATTTCGTGGGCATGGTCGGCGGCTTCATGATCGCCAAGTTTGTCCTCAGCATCGAAAGCCGGCAGTACTGGACCTCGGTATGGCGCGCGCTGGAGTGGAATGACGTGACCCAG
This sequence comes from Candidatus Solibacter sp., assembly GCA_017883355.1. Classification (GTDB taxonomy): domain Bacteria; phylum Acidobacteriota; class Terriglobia; order Bryobacterales; family Bryobacteraceae; genus Solibacter. The sequence continues at coordinate 1,660 of JADGNS010000476.1, read as the reverse complement.
GGGCTGCTCAAACCCCTGGTATTCGCGCTGGTGGTTTCGCTGATGGGCTGCTACCAGGGGTTGAAAACCACCGGCGGCACCCAGGGCGTGGGCCGGTCCACCACGCAGGCCATGGTGCTGGCGACGGTACTGATTTTCGTGCTGGATCTGCTGATCACCGATGTCTTCGTGAGCCAGGGTGGATCCTGATGCCTCCCGAGACGCGTACAGCGGTGCTGCGCTTCGAAAACGTCACGGTCTCCTTCGATGGCGACTTGGCCTTGCGGGACATTTCGTTTGCCGCCTTCGAGGGCGAATCGCGCATCATCCTGGGGGCCGCCGGCAGCGGCAAAACCGTGCTGCTCAAAACCGCCATGGGACTGACCAAACCGGAATCCGGCAAGGTCTTCGTGTTCGGCCAGGACATCTCCACCTTGTCCGAAAAGCGCCTCTTCGACATCCGCGGCAAGATCGGCATGCTGTTCCAGGAAAGCGCGCTCTTCGATTCGCTGAACATCGAAGAGAACGTGGCCTACCCCCTGCTCAATCAGCCCTCCATCCATTGCCCCAAGGCCGACGTGCTGCCCCGCGTCAAACAAACGCTGGAATTCGTCGAGCTGGGCGGCACGCTGGAGAAATTTCCCAGTGAACTCTCCGGCGGCATGCGGCGGCGCGCCGCTATCGCCCGCGCCGTGGTCACCGAGCCCCCGCTGCAAATGTACGATTCGCCCACCGCCGGCCTCGACCCCATCACCGCCCACACCATCATGGCCCTGCTCATCAAAGAGCGCGATGTCAGCCAGGCCACCACGTTGCTGGTGACGCACCGCTTTCAGGACGGCAACCTCATGGCGAATTTTCGCTACAATTCGGAGCAAGGAGCTTTGGAGCCGGCACGCAACGGGGCCCAACAGAAATCGCGCACCACCTTCATGGTGATGAAGGAAGGCCGGCTCATTTTCGAGAGTGACCAGGACGCAATCGAGTCCTCGAACGATCCGTATATCACCAAGTTCGTCAAGCAGCGAGTCTAGACCATGGCGGATCCCAAAAAAGTACGCTGGTCGCAGTTGAAGGTCGGGGTGGTAGGGCTGGTGGCGTTCGTGATTCTGGCGGCACTGATCTTTCTGCTCACCAGTTCCAAGGGATTTTTCCAGAAAACCGCCCTTTTGCACACGTTCATGGACGACGCCAGCGGCATGGCCGAAGGCACTCCCGTCCGCCTCAACGGCTTCACGGTCGGCTCCCTCGACAAGGTCGAGTTGATCACACCGTCGGAACCCAAGCGTTCGGTGAGATTCATCATGAAGGTGCAGGAGAAGTTTCTCCGCCAGATCCCGGTCGATTCCGTGGCCGGCATCAGCGCCGCCAACCTCCTGGGCGACAAGTTCATCAACATCACCAAGGGGCGCAATCCCCAGACCGTCAAAGATGGCGCCGAAATCAAGAGCCTGCAGGCCCAGGACATCCCCGAACTGATGGCGCAGACCGCCAACCTGCTGCAAACCTTCCAGACCATCGTCACCCGCCTGGATTCGCTGCTGGCCGGCGTGGAGGCGGGCAAGGGCAACATCGGCAAGCTGCTCAAGGACGAGGAGCTCTACAACCGCTTGAACGGCATCGCCACCGAAGGTCAGAACCTGCTCGCCGACGTGCGCAAAGGCCAGGGCACCATCAGCAA
>JADGNS010000475.1 GCA_017883355.1 Candidatus Solibacter sp. | reverse complement strand
GCGGCTCAAGCCTGTCTTTAGTTATTTGGATGCCGCTATCACCCCCTGGCGCGGCTTTGGGGTAACCATGCTATCCGATTGATTTCCAGTTACTTATGAGTTCGCATCCGGCACGTGGTAGGCCGCGTTTCGCAGGCGGTTTCCTCGCCGTTCGGGCCTTTTTGCGGTGAGAAGTGCGAAATCGAGGGGGAAAAGTGTCCAAAAATGTCTAAAATAATACTAGACAAGCAGGCCTTAAACTGCTAGTCTTAGATCAACAGACAGCATCCCAGGCGGTGAGTCCCCTCCCACCGCCTCCCTCTGAGTGCAGGCCCCGAGTACCCAACTCGGGGCCTTTAATTTTTCACCCCCCGTCCGGACGCCCACGCCGCGCTCCGCTACCGAATCGCACTCCGCACCGCCTTTAGCAGCTCCCGGACCTTGCCCATGCTTGCCAAAGAAAAGTCGCTGACCAGTAGGGACTTCAACTCGTCCATGGCCGCGCTCCGGTCCACCTTCCGCTCCAGCGCCAGCAGCAGGTGCTGCCGATAACCTTCGTTCCCGGGCGCCATGCCCAGCGCGTCGGCGAACAGCCCGATCGCCGCGTCGGTCTCCTTCCGCTTCAACTGGACCCATCCGGCAGTGTCGAGCATTTCCGCATCCAGAGGCATCAACTCCGCCGCCCGCCGAGCAAATCCCAGCGCTTGCTCCAAATCCTCGCCCCGTTCGGCCAGCAGGAAGGCCAGATTGTTCATCGCGATGGCGTTGTCGGGATCCAGTTCCAGCGTGGCGCGGTACGCCCGCCCGGCTTCCTCCTTCTTTCCGCAGCCGTCCAGCACCAGGGCCAGGGTGCCGAGAACGACCGGCTGATCGGGCAGAAGTTCGCTGGCCCGGGTCAGCCAGGCAATGGCCGCCTCCGGGTCGCCCTTCCGCCGGTACGTTTCGCCAATCCGCAGGTGCAGATCGCCCGCCTCGGGCGAATCCGGCTCTACCTCGTCCAGCACTTTGTGGAAGCTGGCGAGGGCCAAATCGAACTTGCCGGCCCCTACGGCGGCGTTGCCCAGAGCCAGCATCAGGTCGGACCGCTCCCCTTGAACGGCGATCTGCTCCCGCAGGCGGTCCACCACATCCTCCTGAGCGCAAACCACTTGCGCGCCCGCCCACAGCAGCGCCAGCCCTAAAACCGCGCGCGGCAACCGGATCCGAAAAAGCTCCCTCATGCCAAATCCCTCCACTTCCGGAAGGCTCTCCGGATGTCCCAAAAAAATATTTCAAAATATTCTCGTAAGCACTAGACAAAGAGATCTTGAACTGCTACTCTGAATCCAACACAGACAGCATCCTGGCGGTGAGTCCCCTCCCACCGCCACCCTCTGAGTGCAGGCCCCGAGTACCCAGCTCGGGGCCATTACTTTTTCTGGCCCCAAAATCCGCTGCCCAGAGAGCCCCTACCGCACCCAGCGCTCCCCCACCGCACACTACCGCCCGAACGTAATATTGCTCTCCGTGGTGAACTTCCGGTAATTCTTGAACTCCAGCGCGTTGCGCGTACACGCGCCGCTGCCGCTCATGCACCCGATATTCTCGCTCGCCGACGGCAGCAAATAGCTCTTCTGCTCGATCTTCACCCAGGCATACTGCAGCTTGCATTCCGCCCGGTTGATGGTGAAATCGCGCGGGAAGGAGGTGGCTCGCTGCTCGATCCGCAGCACACGGCGCGATTCCTTGTCGATCCACACCGCGCCCTCATAGGCCGGCTTGTACTGGCGGCCGTCCGGCGACACCATCGTCCAGTGGGAATTGGCCTGGGCGACGCTGTAGTCGTACACTACCGCCGTGCGCCCCACCATCTTTTCCTCGCCGCGGCGCTTGAACGCGGCGTTGGTTCCCAGCGACATCACGTCTTCCAGCGTGGTGCCGAACTCCCCCGTGGACCACGTCCCGGTGCGCTCCGGATTGTTGACCGGGCTGCCGTTGATCCGCACGTTGCGGTAATCTTCTTTTCCGTCCACATAGGCCAAATCGGCGGTAACCTCGTCGATCTCCTGCCAGTGCGAGGGGAAACCGGTCGCGAAATAGCGGCTCGTCACCTGCTGCACCAGATAGTTTGGCAAGCTCGCGCTGAATGCGCCGGCGGCGGCGCGCGCGTCCTGAATGATCTGCGCATCGGTGTAGCGCCGCGGGTCGTTGCTCTCCGCCGCCGGCCCGGAATCGGGGGCGGCGTCGGCAGTACTTTCGCTGGCATCGGAGCGGCGTTGGAGTTTCGGCGCATCTCCCTCCTCGGCAGCTCCCTCGGGCGCATTAGATTCAGCCGGCGCGCCGGCTTCCCGCGTCGTCACCGTGCGCGGCTTGCTCAGGTCGCTGGACACCGGCGTGCGCACCTCCGCTTCCGCCACCGGCTGTTCCGCGGCGGACCGCTCCCCAGGCGACGCGGCACGCAGCAGAATCACACGCACGGCGGTCTCCGGATCGTCGGGACTCACCTGCACTGAAATCTGATCGCCCTGGTGCAACAGGGAATCGCGAATACTCTCGCCGGCCTTGTTCTCGAATTTCGTCTTGGTCAGCAACCGGAAGCGCAGGATGACGCGCTTGCCGGTCCCCATCAACAGATCTTTCTCGCTGATCTTGCGCAGAGTGCCATCGGCCGAGGCGACTGTGCTGCGGACTTCCTCCCCGGCCTTGCCATCTTTAGATTTCTTCCCCGGCAGGTGAATGTTGGGTACGGGAATGCCGCCGGGCAGACGGTTGCTCGGGTAGGTGTTGGGATATTGCCCTGGAGGATATTGCCCTGGAGGATACTGACCCGGCGGGTATTGACCGCCGTTCGGGTATTGACCGCCGTTCGGGTACTGGTTAGGCGGATACTGTCCCGGCGGATATTGGCCGCCCGTCGGGTATTGCGCGGAGGCGAGTACGCCGCACAGGAACATCGCGGCCACGGCCAGTACGGCCGGACGGATCGGGCACCGCATCATGGAAATGCCTCCTCGAAGCATTCTATACGCAATTTGCCCCGGCGGCACCCCACCCGTCCGGCCGCGCGCCGGCTACTTCTTCTCAGCCGCCTTAATATGGCACTTCGTCGTGCAGTTGCCTTTGGTTTCGAAAGCCGCTCCGCCGGCGTGGTGGCAGGAACCGCAGGAGGTCTTCGCGGTCTCGGCGGTCTTGTGCATCGCCGCCTTCCAGTTCAGCGGCGCCTTGGCATCCTGCGGCCACTGCGCCGGATGGCAGGTCTTGCATTCGTTCTTCTCGCGCTTGGCGTGCGCCGTATGGTCATAGGTGACGTTGCCGTTCTTGGCAGCGAACACAAGTTTGGTGGGTGCTTTCTTATCCTGCGCCAACATGGACGTCAAGGCGATCATGGTGAAGAGCAGAAAATAAGCTAATACATTTCGCATGACGGCCATTATAAGAGGTAGACGTCAGAAATGCCACGGGGCATCCGCCGACGCACCTCGCGCTCCCTCTGGCCCGGCTTCCGAAACAATAGCTCTTTCTATGCGGCCACCACCGGCGCCGGTCCCTCGGCTACCTGAAGACCGCAACCTGCGTGGCCACAGTCGCAGGAAATTTCCGTCTCGCTCCCCGCATCCTCACAGTACTGGCTGCAATACTTGCTGTCCGCTGCCGCAAGGCAGTCGCAAGCTGGGTGAAGGCATTTCTTGGTGTCTGTCATGGCGGACAGACTAGCACTTCCCGTTCCAATGTGCCAATCTTCGCGCAACGCTCCCGCGGGACTCGACGCGACGCGGCGCAGCTAATCCCGCAGCCATGGCGCGCAACGGATTCAAGGGTTGGAATTGGCGGCGGCGCTCCCCAAAAGCCCAGTATCGATCCGCTGACCACCAGCCTCGGGCGAAACCCGCTCGCCGTGGTCGCCTGGGGTCATCAGGTCGTGGTCCCCGGAACCAAGGCAGGAACCACCGAACTGCCCAACGAGGATCTTGCCCTCGCCGTCATCGGGCGCAACGATCAACTGGCATCTTATATTCAGGACGCCGCCAATTACCTCTTCGGCCGCATCCGGAAAAACATTAAGGCGGAGAGTCCGAGCTTCGCTCGGATGGACAAGCCGGAGGCTTATCCCACTGGTTTACCGATACAGCCGCCGGTACATTTCCGCGTTTCTCAGCACCGCCTGCACGTAGTCCCGCGTCTCCGTGAAGGGGATGGATTCCACAAACTCCGCGGGCTCCCGATAGGTGCTCCACGCCATCCATTCCACCACGCGGTGCGGGCCCGCATTATAAGCGGCCAGCGTCTGCTCCACTTTGCCGCCCTGCTGGTCCAGCATCGAACGCAGAATCGAGCTGCCGATTTTCAGGTTCGCCGCCGGCTGGTACAGTACCCGCGTGGTCACTCTCGCTAAGCCCACTTTGCGCGCAAACTGCCGTCCCGTGGCCGGACGAACCTGCGTCAGCCCGTATGCTTTGGCCCGCGAAACGGCCTGTGGATTGAACTCCGACTCCTGGCGGATCAACCCCGCCAACAGGTAGGGATCCAGATCCCGCTCCTGCGCAGTGCGCACCAGATCGCTCCGGTAAGGCAGCGGGAAGAGGAGTTCCCAAAACTTGCGCGGCGCGGCCGGCACCGGCAGGTTCAGGTACTCCGGACTGCCGCTCTTCATGATCCGCATGGCCTGGTGCGGCGCGTCGGCCGAAGCGGCAAGTTCCATGGCCAGCAGCGCGGGCTGCCCGTCCGTGCGCATTCCAAAGCGCAGTTCGGCATCCGCCAGGTCGTTCAAGCCGGCCTCCCGCAGCAGGCGCGAGCGCTCGATGCGCGCCTGGGTGGCCGCCGCGGTTTCGGTGGCCACCGGCGCGGGCGCGGAGAAGCGGATGCCGGCCACGAACTGCGCGATCTCGCCCCCTGCCGCGGACGAAGGCGCCGCCGCCGGTGGCGCTGCCTTGAGCCGCTCCCGGGCCAGCATCGCGTAGTAATGATTCTCGAACGCCGCGGCCAGCTTCTGGTAGCAGGCGCGCCCACCGGC
>JADGNS010000018.1 GCA_017883355.1 Candidatus Solibacter sp. | reverse complement strand
CTTTGACGATGAGTCAACAGAGGACTACCTCCTGTAAGGCGGGCTGGTACAGACTGCGCCCAAACTCCTCCAGCCGTTGCAGCCCGGCGATCGGCCGCTGGCCGTAAACCAGGGTCTGCTGTATTTCGGGGAACGCCTCCCGGAAACGCTCCGCGACCAGCAGTTCCCTCCGCCGCAGGCTCGCGCACAAGCCGCATTCGCCGGGCGGCGTCATCAGGTTCAGGAGCAGGAGCGGGACGGTAATCCGCATCCGGCCGCAGGCATTCACCAAATCCTTGGTTTCCTCCAGCGCCATGCGCGTGGGGATGCTCACCACATACAGCGTGGAGGCGGCCGGATCGCGGAGCAGTTCCCGGAGTTTCTTCAAGTTCCGCGACATCCCTACCAACTCCTCGGCGAATCCGGGCAATCGCAGGATGTGCTCGTACTTGAGAAAGACGTTGAAGAAGGCCTTCAGCCACTCGTTGATGAGCTCCGGAAGTTCCAGCAGGCGAATCAGGTGGCCGGTCGGAGCGCAATCCAGAACGAAAAGATCGTAGCGCTCACTGGCGAGGAACTCCATGATGCGCGTGAGAGCCATGACTTCATCCAGCCCAGGCGGCGCCATGTCCAGCATCTTCTCGAGAACCACGCGGTCGAAAGTCAGGTCGAAGGCTTGGGATACCGATGCGAGAAAGCGCTCAAGATCCTCGGCGTAGCGCACCTTGAGTTTGCGGAACTCCGCCTGCGCATCGATTTCCATAGCCGTCAGGCCAGGGAAAAGTACGGTCGGACGGGGGCCGATTTTCGTCTGCAGGCAGGCGGAGAGCGAGTGAGCGGGATCGGTGGAGAAAAGCAGGATCCGCTTGTCGGGGAAGTCGCGGGCCAGGCGCACGGCAGTGACGCAGGAGAGCGTCGTCTTGCCGACGCCGCCTTTGCCCGCAAACAGAACAAACCGCATATCGGATGACGGGTGCGCTGCCGGATGCGGCACGGCCTGCCCGGAGGGCAAAGCAGGCTCGGGAGCACGCAACGGAGTGCGGGAGATCGGCCGCGCGTGCTCCCAGAATGCGGACAATCGCTCCAGCCCTTGAACCTCCCCGGCGAACAGCTCGATGCCCCAGGGATTACCAGGCGCCTCAATCGCGGCCAGGAGTTGTTGGATCTCGGCCTGCTCGGCCGAGGCGGCGGCCGAGCAGGCCGGGCAATCGCTCTTCCAATGCAGGCGGTTCACGATCAGATCGGATACCGGTATCTTGCGGCTCGAGAGATCCTTGCACAGCGCCAGTGTGACGTGTACGCCGAACGGCTCCGCAATGGTGACGGGAACAAATTGGGAACGTGCCGGATCGCGCAGCAGACTATCCATTCGCTGCAGTGAGGATTGCCATCTGGCGACAAACATGTCGAGGTGGTCCGGACTGCGGCCCCGGCTGAATACGCGCCGCATGTACCTGCGTTTCGCCAGCAGCGTCTCCAGCATGCCAAGCCAGCGCCGGATCAGTTCGGGCATCGCCAGCAGGCGCAGCGTGTGGCCGCTGGGTGCCGTATCCACCACGATGCAGTCGTACTGGCGCGACTCCACCCAGGAGGAGATCTCGAAGAAGGCCATCAGCTCGTCGAGGCCGGGCAGGGAGAGGTTCAGGAATTGATTGATGTCCTCATCGTCGAGGAAAGTGCCGGCGGCGGCGATCTCGCGCAGTACGGGGCCGTGTCGCTCTCGGAATGCCATGAGGCATTGCTGGGCGTCGAGTTCCAGCACGCGCAGATTGCCCGCCGGCACATGCCCCGCCAGGCTGTCCCGGACGGAGTGGGCAGGATCCGTGGAAACCAGCAGGAACGAACGGTTCGGAGCGAGCGCGGCCATGCGCAACGCAGCGGAGGTGGCGCAGGTCGTCTTGCCCACTCCGCCCTTGCCGCCGAACAGCAGGAGCTGGAGGCCCTGGTTGGCGAAAAATGATGGCATCCGCGCGCTCATGCCAGGCTCCCGCGCGTCTTACGAATTACCAGTGTCGTCCTCGCTCGCCACGATGTCGGGTTCCTCAGGGTCTTCCTCGTCTTTCAGACGACTGTTGACTGCGTCCAACCGATCCAGCAAGAGCTTCTCTTCGGCATCGAACTGTGTTTCGGTGATCCGGCCGGTTTCCAGTTGCATATAGAGAAGTCTCAGTTGTTCGGTGATCGACTGAGCTTCGCCAGCCAGTTCGTCATGGGCGATCTTGCCGACCTCCCGGAAGATCCAGAAGATGCTGGTCACCGGGAAAAACAAGATGTCGTCCACCAGCAGCATTCGTTACTCCAGGTCGAGTTCGAGTTCGACGAAGTTGTGCGGCGCCCAGGGCCCGCTATAGTCGAACGCGAAACTGTTATCGAACAGCTTGGCAGAGGCGAACACGCCGGCGGAAAACTCTTCCTGTGCGCCGCGCTTCACCAGGCATGCCACGTTCATGACCTCCTGCTCATTGCGGCACGGGTTCGCCTTGAACTCCACGCACACCGGGGCCAGCACGTGGCGGACCTGCCGGGTGTGCTCCTCCCGGTCATCATTGAGCAGGCGGTCGAACATCCGGCCCAGTTCGATCTTCTCTTCCTGCGTGAACTCGTGGCGGGCGCCCATCAGGCGATCCCGCGCCAGCCGCAGTTCGGCATGCGTGTTGACGAGATACTCGAAGATATTCGGTACCTCCCAGGCTACCCGCAACCCCATTTCGACTTTGCCTGCCACCCGCCGGAACTGCTCCTGGAAGGCGTGCTGATTGCGGATCAGAATTCTCCGGATGGCGTCCGGACTTGCGGCAATCGTGCCGAAGGTCATTGGCAACGGGGTTGTATCGGCCATCAGACACTTGAGCACGGCGTGGTGGGCCGCCAGGTTCGCCCGTTGCGGCCGGATCTTAGGATTGGGCAGACCGCTGACCACGGCGGCCACGCGGCCTTCCGTAATGGTGTACACGTCGGCGCCGTCTATGCCGATCGATGGGTACGACCGTGGTGAGCTCGCCTCCACGACGGCGTACAGGTAGTTTCTCCCGCGAGCGATCGGCGCTGCCGGCCCGGTGGCGGGGCTGTTGGACACTTCCGCGGGCTCAGAAACCTTCATCGCTGTCTTCTCCCTTGTCCTGACCGGACGCGCCGCAAATGCGCGCTCCATCGATCGTCCAGCCAGAGACGCCGCGACTCTGCGTTGCACAGCCGGCGCCACTCCCGATACAGAAGGGACAGGCCGGCCCTGGCCCGAGGCGCGCCGGTGGAAGCGGGGCAGAGACGGAAGTCCCTGCGGTGCCGGTTGGTGTGGATCTGGGCCGAGGTTCTGGCCGTCAGCATGGTCTGGTCCTCTAGTAGCGGATCTTGAATCCACCCGCGCTGCGTCGCGGCGCAGGTTTCAGTTCGAGGCCGGGCAGGCGCGCCGCCAAGGCCTGGCCCGAGGCGGTGACGGCCTGGCCCGAGGCGGCCAGGCCCCGGAGCATTTCCTGCTTCGCCTGCTCGATCTGATCGAGACGGGCGTCGATCAGCGCGATCCGCTGGCTGGCGCTCTTGCGCTCCATGTTCCGGCGAGCCTTTTCCATCTCCAGGCACGTGATCTGCATGTAGCTGCGGTAGGGCAGGGAGAGCTGGTCCACCCGGCCGGACAGAGTGCGAATGTTGTTGATCCCTTTCGTGGGGATGGCCATGACATCAGTCCTTTCCCTTGTCGGCCGAGGCGGCCCGGTTGTGGTGGCTCCGCGGCGTCACGCAGATTCGGGCCATGCATTCCTCGATCTTATCCGGCATCACCGACTGGCCGTCGCGGGTGACTTTGGCCGTCTCGGTGGTGAGAACGTCGTGGCAAACCCATTGGAATACCGGATCGTCGAGCCTGGCGCGCGCCTGCCGGTGGGCCAGAATCCTGGCGATGGCGATGGTGGCGCGAATCGTCGGCCGGTGATTGTTGACGCCGATGCCTCGCAGCTCACGCACAATGTCCACGATGACCTCGGCGTCGCCGCGGGGCAAACCCGATTTGGCGGTCGCGATCCGGATTTCCGTCTCGCGGTCGAAGTTGCCCAGGTTCAGCGTGATCAGGCGGTCCATCAGCGCGTCCTGGGTCTTGTGAACCCCGGCATACTCCTCCGGGTTGGAGGTGAAGATGGCGTGGAAGTCCGAATGCACTTCCAGGTACCCGGCGCCGCTCGGGCGCAGGGCGGGGAGATTCAGGATTCTCTCTTCCAACACGCTCAGCAGGGCGTTGTTGGCTTCCGGGCGGGACCGGTTGAACTCGTCGTAAATCAGGGTGTTGCCGTTCGAGCAAGCCGTAGTGAGGCGATTATCCACCCATAAGGTATTCATGTTCTCTTCGGTCTTCAGGACCGAATGGATGTAGTTGTCGATCATCTTCGACTTGCGGTAGCCGGCATCTTTGCCCACCAGATCGGAGCTGCCAAACTCATCGTCGCCGTGAATCAGAGTGACCGGACGGCCAAGTTTGGCCGCCACGTGAAAAGCCAGCGTGGTCTTTCCGGTCCCGGCGGCGCCGGCAAAGTGCACGGCATAACCGACTTCCAGGTAGGCGAGCGCCCTGTCGGCCAAAGCCTGAATATGCGGGGTCGCCACGAACCCGTCACTGGCCTCAGGCAGGACATCGTCCCCCTGTGGCTGCACTCGGACCACTCCCCCGAGTTCTCTTTCCACTGTTTCCACCATCGGTAAGCTCACTTTTCTATAGGCCTCGTCCGCAAAAGTCGTGGAGCTTCCTATGTTATGGAAGGAAGCCGCTCCACCAAAGAGTCGGTCGTCGTTGTCGTTATTCTCCGGTTTCTTGTAGTGTTTCTTCACGGGCCGCATCGCCACGGGATGCTGTTCCCGGGCATCGGACCGCACCGCCTGCCGCGCCGCCCCGTCCGGACGGCGGAGCGCAGGCTATGCGTGAACCTTAGGGGAACCCGCCGGCGGAAGGCCTGAACCAGCGCTTTCAGCCATCCAGCGAACCCGACGGCAGGCCCTGGATCGTACCGGCTACCGATTTCAGGCCAGTTGTTCCCGCCCTGTTGAACTTCGGTTCCCTGCCGATTCTTGTTATGCGCCTTTGCCGGCCCAGGCTCTGCGGGCGCCGGCGAGGTCGTTTCTGGTATCTCGCAGATGTCCGCCAACCGAGCGCTTCAGGTTGTTCAGAAAGGCCGCGCGTTCATTTCTGGTTCGCTTCGCCATGGTCGTGCGAGAACGGCCAAAGTGCGCGCAGAGCTCGGAAACCGTCTGTTTCAGCTCCTTGGTGTCGTGCTGTAACCCGGTCATCATACTGCCGCGCATCGAACGCATCGCGTTGATCTCGCCACACAAGCGTGTCATATCTTCTGTCAGCATGCTTTCAGCTCCTTTTCTCTCTTTAGCTACCGTTGGATTCCCCAGCCGGAGAGACCCCAGTAGGGGCCTCCGACCGGCGACGGGAACCTTGCCGCTGGCCCACTCTAGGCGGGAGCTGCGGCGCTGGCAGTCAGACCGATGGCTTCGGCGTACTTCAAATACGTCTCGACCGATGCGATCACCACGCGGGCTTCCACCGAAAGCAGCTCAATGCCGACCAGCGAAACTTTGACCCAGGCGTCGATTACGATACCTTTGTCAAGAATGCGGTCGACAACTTCCGCCAGGCTCGATGAGTCCGTGGACTTATTTACTTTTGCCATGTTCGTTCTCCTTTTGGGGCGTTTCTTCTAATGACTTGGAAGGGTTCAACATTCCTGTCTTACCTTCGCACTTACTACAGCACGTTTGCGCCCAATAACACTTTATCCACTATGGCTGATAACTCTTTGAGTTATTATGGAAACTGAGTTACTAAGTATGATTATTTTGGTACCGGTACGGATTGTATTCCAGGTAGCTGGCGCCATAGAATCAACCTTCAGATACCACAAAGTTGTAAGGAGGCCACGGACCGCTGAACAATAACTTGACCCCGGCGGTTGGACGGATCTTTCGGGCCCGATTGCGAAATCGCTTCACACCGGTTTTCGGCGTCAGAAAGTACAGCGAGAGCAGGCGTCCCTGGTCAGCCGGCGAGATTTCGGCACGCTGCTCCTTGTAACAGCCGGACAGCAGGCCCGCGATCCCCTCGGCCAGTTGAGCCTCCTCGGGAGCGAGGCTGTTCCCGGAACCGTAGCGCTTTCGCAGGGAGGTCAGGTAGGCGGCACCAGGAGACAAAGGAGATTCGGCGGGAAGCGTCGGACGCTCTGGGCACAGGACGCGGATTCCCATCTCCGTCATGCCGCCCAGCCGGTCCAAGAGCGCCGCATACTCCTGGTGCTGGTTTTCCAACAGTCGGAGGATTGCCGATTCGCTCTCCATCAGGCAGCCGTATCGCAGAGGGATGACGGTACGGCTGGCATGAATCGCTTCGACCGCATTTTCAAACGCGAGTACGGAAGAAACACTGGGCGCCCAATTTGTCTCCTCTACCCGCGCCACCACTGCCGCCAGGCCGTGCGCCGCCACAACAGCCATTCCCGGCTGCAGAGGAGTCCCGTCCGGACCAGGCTCGACGATGCAGTAAAGAAGGTACCTCATGGCTTCGCGCCAGCGGAAAGATCCGGAGCAAAGCTATAGGGCGGCCATGGACCGGTGAGCGTCAGGATCAAGCCCGGAAACGCTTCGCAGTCGTTAAACCGGTCCAGCCGCGCGCGGAAATCCACGACCGCTGCCGGCGAGAGGAGGAAGGCCCAATTCAATACGACTTCCGCGTCGGATCCGATCACAACCGGCACCAGCACCTTGCGCTCCCGGAAACCGCCGGATTGCGCTCCCAGAACTGCCGCCGCGCGCCGGCAAAACTCTTTCAGCCGGATGTTGAGATCGCGTTCGCACCGGGCCTGTATACGCTTCTCCTGGAAATATCGGGCGCCCGGGGAAGTGGCTGGAGCCGGCTCTTGCGCCGCGGCCTGAAGGGACAAGCCGAGCTCCCGAAGCGCGCCGCTGCGATCGAGCAGCCCTTTGACCGCCCACTCCTGTTGGTCGCCGAGTTGAGCGAAGAATCCGGTGATGTCCTGGTGGTGCGCCAGAACCGACCGTTGCAGGCTATCGACGGAAGTGAACAAGGTCGCGAAACGCGCCGGCAGCACGGGCACCCGGCTCATGAGCTCCTCGATCACGGCTTCATGGCGGCAAACCCGCGGTCCCAGCCATGCCAGATCCTGTAAGTGGGCTTCCGACGATTCGCCGCAGAACTCCGCCAGCTCCACTTCACTAAGGACTGCGCCAATCTCCCCGCAATCGCGCACCGAGACAGGACGCTGCCCATCCACCCCGATCCCGGAGGATTGGATGCCGCATCCGCCGGGCGTCAGACAATACAGGTAGCAGGCAGTCTCGCTGTTACTCATTCGCTCTGGCTTCTTTTAGAGCCGCTTCCAGATCGTCCGGCCCGACGATCACCGATGGCTCGTCCTCCGGGTTAGCGATCCTGCGGGCGACAGCGCGCCGCACCGCGCGTAACGCTGCCCGGGTGCAGAGGGCTTGGATATCGGCACCGCTAAAACCATCCGTGTCGGCGGCGAGGCGGCCGGCATCGATGCCAGGCGCCAGCGGTTTTCCCCGCAGGTGGACCTCAAAGATCAGGCGGCGGCTCTCTACGTCGGGCAAGGGGATATCGACGATCTCATCGAAGCGCCCTGGCCGCAGGATGGCCGGATCGAGCATGTCCACCCGGTTCGTCGCGCCCAGCAGGAGCACGCCCTTCAGTTCCTCGACGCCATCGAGTTCGCTGAGGAACTGGCTGAGCACGCGCTCGGCGACGTGGGCATCGCTTCCGCCCGCGCTGCGTGCCGGCACCATGGCGTCGATCTCGTCAAAGAAAATAATGCACGGCGCCGCCTGCTTGGCTTTGCGGAACATGTCGCGCACGCCTTTTTCCGAATCGCCCACGTACTTGGAGATCAGCGCCGGACCCTTTACGGAGATGAAGTTGACCTGGCTCTCGGTGGCGATGGCCTTGGCGAGCATCGTCTTGCCGCAACCCGGGGGGCCAACCAGAAGAATGCCTTTGGGCGGACGGATCGAGGCCTTGGTGAACAGGTCCGCATACTGCAGCGGCCACTCCACTGCTTCGACCAACTGCTGCTTCACCTGCGCGAGGCCGCCCACATCCTCCCAGCGGACGTTGGGCACCTCCACGAACACCTCGCGCGTCGCCGACGGCTCCACCTCGCGCAAGGCATCCCTGAAATCCTCCATGCGGACCTCAAGTTTGGCCAGTTGTTCGTAAGGGATGCGCGCCATCGCGAAATCGATGTCGGGCATGATCCGACGCAGGCAGAGCATAGCCGCCTCGCGGCAGAGGGCTTCCAGATCGGCCCCCACAAAGCCATGGGTGATCTCGGCCATGCGGCCCATGGCCACGTCTTCGGCCAGCGGCATGCCCCGGCTATGAACGGAAAGAATCTCCTCGCGCCCGTTGCGGTCCGGAATGGGAATCGCGATTTCCCGGTCAAACCGGCCCGGCCTGCGGAGCGCCGGATCGAGCAGGTTGGGCAGGTTGGTGGCGGCGATGACGATCAAATGCTGCCGCTTGTTGAGCCCGTCCATCAGGGCCAACAACTGCGCCACCACCCTTTTTTCGACTTCGCCCACCACGTTCTCGCGCCGCGGCGCGATGGCATCGATCTCATCCAGAAAAATGATACTGGGGCCCTTGGCCGCGGCTTCCTCGAAGATCTTCCTCAGGTGGGCTTCGCTTTCGCCGTAAAACTTGTGGATGATCTCCGGACCGCTCACCGAGTAGAAGTTAGCCTCGGTTTCCTGCGCGATGGCGCGCGCAATCAGAGTCTTTCCGCAGCCGGGCGGACCATACAGCAGCACGCCCTTGGGGGCGCCGATGCCGAGCCGCTCGAAGACCTCCGGATAGCGCAGCGGCAATTCGATCATTTCACGGATGCGCTGGAGTTGCGGTTTCAGTCCGCCGATGTCCTCGTAAGAGGTGGAGCGCGCGGCCGCTCCCTCCAACTGCTGCGCCTTGCCGATGACCAGTTGGGTGGTGGGGTTGATCAGGACCGGGCCTTTCGGCGTGGTGCTCTCCACGCGAAAGTCGGCCGACCGCCCGCCGAAGAGCGTCGCCCGGATACGGTTTCCCACCTGTACGGGCAGGCCGTCGAGTAAGTTGCCGATATAATCCATGTCGCGCTCGGAGGGCCGGACGTTGGCCGGGGCGAGCACGATGCTGTCGGCCGGACGGCAACTGGTCTTGCGCACCATCACGAACTCGTCCAGCCCGGTCCCGGCGTTTTCCCGCACCAGCCCGTCGATCTGCAGGCGGGATTGCCCACGAAGTTCCTTGTGAGCCGGCATCACCTTGCAGACCGTCGCGCGCTTGCCGGCAACTTCAACCATGTCCCCGATGGCCAGTTGGAGTTTCTCGAGGTCCTCCGGACCCATGCGGGCGATTCCCCGCCCCACATCCTTGCTCAGCGCCTCGGTGACTTTGAGCTTGAGAACGGGGACTTCGGTGCGCTCTTCTCCCGCCTTCGGAGCTTTCATCGCTGACACCTGATCTCCACGACACCGTTATTGCAGGTAACATGCGTCTTCTCCCTGGTCGTGCTCGCGGGCAACAGCACCTCCTTGCGATATTTCTTGTCGCCGCGCGCGGCGGAGATGGTCAGCAGGTCGTCCTCCACGGTGATTTTCACGTCGTCCGCACTGACGCCCGGCATCTCGGCCAGAACCAGTATATGATCCTCTTCCTCGAAGATATCCACCACGGGTTCGCGCACTTCCTGCACGACGGTGCGCCCGGATTCCCGATCCTTGCGAATGTTGCCGAAGGGCTCGACGCGCGGCCGGTCGTCTCCCAGACCCACCTTAACGGTGAACCCGTAGATCCCCTTCACCTCCTTGCCCGGCCCGTGGATCTCGCCGGTCTGGGATAGCTCCTCGCCTTTTTTGGCCAGTTCCCCAAGCTTCTCGACCAGATCCCCAAAACCCTTGAGCATCCCGCCGAGCCCTAGCTCAAACCCGCCATCGGACGTTTTCTCATCGTGTTTTTTTATCATGTGGTTATTCTCCGTCGATCTGAATGCCGTACTCCTTCACTTTCGAATGAAGGGTCTTGTAATCCACCTGGAGGAGGCGTGCGGCTTTGGCTTTGTTTCCGCCGGCTTTCCGCAGTGCGAGGACGATCGCCAGCCGTTCCACGTGGACCGTGTTGCCGCGGACGATTTCCCGCAGCGAGCGATCGCCCCACCCCCCGCCGGGCGTGGTGGCACACGCCACTTCGTCTTCCATGGGGACCTTGTGCCCCTTCGGTCTCAAGCCGAGGTGCTCCTCGGTGATGATGTCTTCGGCGATCAGAACGGCGCGGCGAGCGACCGACCGAAGCTGCCGTACATTTCCGGGCCAGCGGTAGGCCAACATCGCCTCGATGGCCGACGGGGAAAAGCCCTTGATCGATTTGGAAAGCTCGATGTTGGCAATATCCACGAACCGCTTCGCCAGGTACGGGATGTCTTCCCTGCGCTCGCGCAATGGCGGGATGGAGATGGTGAATTCGTTCAACCGAAAGTACAAATCGGAACGGAATGAACCGCGCTCGCACAGCGCTTCGAGGTCTGTGCCGCTGGCGGTCACCATGCGGACATCCACATGGACTGGTTTAGTGCCTCCCAGGCGGTACAAAGTCTTCTCCTGGAGCACGCGGAGCAGTTTGGCTTGGGCGGCTGACGGCATGTTGGAGATTTCGTCGAGAAAGAGCGTGCCCGTGTGCGCTGCCTCGATCTTGCCAACGGCCTGCTGATCCGCGCCGGTAAACGCCCCCCGCTCGTGTCCGAACAACTCTCCCTCAAACAGGGTCTCGGGAACCGCTCCGCAATCCACCGGTCCGAAGGGATGCCGTGCGCGTCCACTGGCGTGGTGAATGGCCCGCGCCACCACCTCTTTCCCCGCTCCGGTCTCGCCGATGATGAGGACGCTGAGGTTCGATTGCGCGACCTGTTCGATGGCGGCGATCACCTTGCCGACCGCGGCACTCGGGCCGAAGGTTTCTCGCGGCGAGAGGACGTTGTGGACGTGATCCGCCAGGCGTTTTAACTCGAGCCTCAGCCGCCGCTCATTGAGCGCACGAAGTACGACGCGCAGCACTTCGCGATTATCGAAGGGCTTGGCCAGATAGTCGTGAGCGCCGGCGCGGATCGCCCGTACGGCCCCCTGCACCTCGGCGTATCCCGTGACCAGGATCACCGGCAGTTCCGGATCCAGATCCCTGGCCTGGCGCATCAACTCCATCCCGTCCATGCCCGGCATTCTGAGATCGGCCAACAGGACGTCGGGGTCTCCGCCGTGCACCATTTGAACGGCCTCCGCACCGTCTTTGGCCAGCAGGGGCGTAAGCCCCTCGCGATGAAAGAGATGCCCCAGCAACTGCGCGATTTCGCAGTCGTCGTCCGCGATCAGGATTCGGCCTTGAACCGCGCTCATACACCCCTGCTTTGTCTCGCCCGGGGTGACCCAAGCGGATAAACCACTTCGATATCGGGATCCAAGTACCTTGCGACTTCGTGGAACATCCCCATGAACAGGATGCCGCGTTCCCCGGCGCCCAGGGTCCGGTTGATGCGATCCCCGACGTAACGGTCCCGCTTTTCCAGTAGTGTGTCACGCAATTGTTTCTGGCGAACCTCCGTCCGGACCGCGGCCCCGGAAGCCAACGCTGCGCGCGCAAGCTGATATTCTTCCACCAGCAGTTCGGGCGACTCCGTGCCCATCAGCAGTGCGCCACGTGCCTCGAGTTTCAAGAGCAAACCGTGGTTGCGGTGCCCTGCCAGAGCCAACTCCGAAACGATCTCCCGCTCACGCCCACACACCGGCAATCCGTCCTGATAGACCCGCACAATCCCGGGGGACACTGGCAGGTTGGAAACCACGCGCTCCAACTCCTCCCACTTCTTATCGACCACTGTCGCATTATGCTTTAGCCCCTGCCGCCCAAGCGCCGACAGTTTCATTCCGCGGACAGACTCCCTTAGCGTCCCCATGTCCGCCGCAGTGTGGATAATCGGCAGGTAAATGAGTTTCCTTGCGCTTCCGCCCGCTGAGCTATTCTTCATCTACCAAAACCATGAGGCAACCTCACCCGGCGAACCGAGTCCACCTCCGGGGTGGCGTGCCGCTGGGCTTCCGAGGTCGCTGTCAATGCCACTGTTCCACTGTTTCCCATATTTCCGGAATCGGCCCTACCCCGTAATCGCGGCCCCTTTGGCGCGGAAAGCACTCCATTGCCGTGGGATCGGCGGCAACGATGCTTTTAGAGACAGCGGCGTTGGGGACACCGGGACTGGAAGCTGGATATTCACGCATACACAAGTAATAGGGAGCAGCAGGCCGGATAATCTCAAATAAAAACAGAATAAGCGCCAAACCGAGACACTAACGAATCAGATGCGCGCTACCGAACCAGCCCGAGACCAACGGCGTTTGCAGATAATAGAAGCCACGGCGGGACTCTTTGAGAACAGCGGGCTGCCGCGGTGGATCTACAACCTGCGAACGCTCGCGTTTCTCGCCGTGAACGACGCCGCCATTGAGTGTTACGGCTACTCGCGCGAGGAGTTCCTGGCCATGACGGTGGGGCAACTGCATCTGCCGGCGGAAAGGAGCGGGCTCTTGGAGGGGGCGCCGATGTCACCGCCTGCCTGCTGGCAGGATCGGACGTGGCGCCACGTAAAGAAAGACGGCACGGTGATCTACGTCAAGGCCGCCAGGTCCGCAGTGATTCTGGACGGCGAGGAAGCCTGCCTGGTGGTCGCCCGCGATGTCAGCGACGGCAAGCGCGCCGAGTTGCTCTGCCAGATGCTGATGGACACGATTCCCTCCTCGGTTCTGTTGCTGGACGATCGCCTGTGCGTGGCTTTGGCGAACCGGAACTTCCTGGAGAAATCGCGGCGGACCATTGGCGGGACGGTGGGAAAGCGCCTTTCCGAGGTTTTCCCGGAGGTAATCCTGGCAGAGATGGGCCTGGAACAACAGATCCGCAATGTCTTTCGAAGCAGCCATGCGACGGAAGGCCAGAGGCTGACCTATCGGGCGCCCGGCGTGCCGATTCGGGTCTACTACTACAGCGTGGTACCGGTGAACTGGGCAGGGCACGTCGATCACGTTCTACTCCTCATGGACGATGTTACCGAGCAGATGCGGCTGGGCGAAGAGATCCGGCGGATGGAGCGCCATCTGGCCAGCGTGGTGGAGAGCGCCAGCGATATCGTCGTCTCCACCGACATCGGGGGCAACATCCTGACCTGGAACAAAGCGGCTCAAAGGACTACCGGCTACTCCCTGGAGGAGTTGAAAGGCCACGCGTTTTCCGACTACTGCGACCAGACCGGCGCCGCCAGCGTCAGGAGATTGCTCTCCAAGGAGGCGTCCGCCGAGAGTTCCGGCCGCATCGAATCCAACTTGAACACCAAAGACGGGCGTTGCCTCCCCGTGTCCTGGGTTTTCTCTCAGATGATGGACGACGCGGCGCGAACCGTGGGCTTCGTGGCAGTGGGCCGCGATCTCACGGAACAACGCAAGTTCGAGTTGCAGATTCTGGAATCGCAGAAACTGGCCGCACTCGGCGTGATGGCCAGGGGAATCGCGCATGAAATCCGAACGCCCCTGGCGATTTCCTCCTCGGCCGCACAATTCCTCAGCGAAGACGACCTCACCCCGGAGTTCCGCCGGGAGTGCGCCGAAAAGGTTCACAACGGCATCCGCAAAGCCAGCACTATTATTGAGAACTTGTTACGTTTTGCGCATCCTTCGGCGGACAAGAGCAGGACGCGGCTGGACCTGCTGCGCGCGGTGGGAGAGGCGCTGACTCTGGTGGATAACCAGTCCAAGGTTCAGAATATCGAAATCCGCACACACTTCCCGCCGGAGCCCTGCCAGGTTCTCGGTGTTCCCGGCCTCCTGGAACAGGTGTTCATCAACCTGTTGCTCAACGCTATGAACGCCATGCCGAACGGCGGGACCGTGGACATCTTCGCCCAACAGGCCGGCGATGATGTGTTGGTTCGCGTTGCCGATACAGGAGTGGGAATCTCCCGGGAAGACCTCGACCGGATCTTCGATCCTTTCTTCACAAGAGCCCCATGGGGAAAGGGTACGGGCCTTGGGCTATCCATCTGCAACTCCATCGTCGGTCAGCACGGCGGCTCGATCAGCGTGGAGAGCCAGAGCGGAAAGGGCAGCACCTTCACGGTCAAGTTGCCTCGCTCGCTGTAACGGAGGAGAAAAACGGTAAACTTCGTGGACCGGGTCGTCCTCGTCGTGGATGACGACCCTGACGTATGCTGGGCCCTGGAACGTGTGCTGGCGCCTCTTGGTGTGAAGTGCATCCGGGCGCTCGACGGCCAGACCGCTCTCGAGGCGGCCCGGCTCAATCGTCTGGCCGTGGCTCTACTGGACGCCAAGTTACCGGATATCGACGGCCTGGAGTTGGCCCAGAGAATTCGCATGGTCGATCCCGGGATCCTGGTTCTGGTGATCTCCGGATACTTCTACAAAGACGATCCCGTCATCGAAACCGCTCTGGCGCACCGACTGATCCACGGATTCATCGAAAAGCCGTTTTCGCACAGGGAGGTGGCGGCGGCCGTGAAGAACCTTCTTTCCTACTAAGAGGCCCCATCACTGGTGTCCCTCGACTCCTATTCCAGCGACTATCTGGCAAGCGAAGTCCCATCTCGACCTCGGCGGCGCGCCGCCGGTCTGCCACAAACAAGCCTTGCCGCACTCTCGAGTGCCCATACCTGACAGCGCC
>JADGNS010000474.1 GCA_017883355.1 Candidatus Solibacter sp. | reverse complement strand
TTGGGGCCACCGCATCGCGGAGATTCTCGCGCCCGAGCAGATGTGTCCGGCCGTGGGGCAGGGCGCGCTGGCGATTGAAACGCGCTCCGGTTTCGACGGCGTCGCGACGCTGGATCACGCCGACACGCATACCGCCGTGATGGCCGAGCGTGCCGTGCTGGGAGCGCTGGGCGGCGGCTGCCAGGTGCCCATCGGGGCCTACGCCACGGTGTCGCAGGGGCGCGTGACGTTGCTGGCCATCGTGGCCGCTCCGGACGGCAGCCAGGTGGTGCGCGCGGAGGCCGAGGGGGCGTCTGCCGATGCGGCGGAAATCGGCGCCCGACTTGCCGCCGATTTGCTCGCTCGCGGCGCCCGCCAGATCCTGGAGGCAGTCTACTCGTGAAGGTCTATCTGGTCGGTGCGGGCCCGGGAGATCCGGAGCTGATCACCGTCAAGGGCCGCCGCATCCTACAGCAGGCTGACGCCGTTCTCTACGACCATCTAGCCAACCCCGCCCTCCTCGACCTCGCCCCGCCCCACGCGGAACGCCTCTACGTCGGCAAGAAGAAATCGGCGCACGCCTTCTCGCAGGAGGAAATCTGCGGCCTGCTCATCGAGCGCGCGCGCCGCGGCCTTTGCGTGGTGCGTCTGAAGGGCGGCGACCCCTTCCTCTTCGGCCGGGGCGGCGAAGAAGCTGAGGCTCTGGCCGATGCCGGCATCCCCTTTGAAATCGTGCCCGGCGTGACTACGCCGCTGGGCATCGCCGCCTATACGGGCGTGCCGCTCACCCATCGCGAACACACTTCCGCCGTCACCTTCATCACCGGGCACGCCGTCGAAGCAATCGATTGGGCCAAAATCGGGCACGCCGAGACGCTGGTGATCTTCATGGGACTCACCACGTTTCCCGAAATCGCCCGCCAACTGATAGCGCACGGGCGCTCGCCCGACACTCCCGCGATGGCCGTGCGCTGGGCCACCCGGGCGGACCAGCAGACCATCGCCGGGACGTTGTCTGGGCTCCCCGCCATGCTCGCCGGCATGAAGCCGCCGGCCACCATCGTCATTGGCGAAGTGGTCCGCCTGCGCGACAAGCTCGATTGGTTCGAGCGCCTGCCGCTGTTCGGCAAACGCATCGTGGTGACCCGCGCCCGCGAGCAGGCCGACGCGCTCGCTATGCGCCTGGGTGCGCTCGGCGCCGGCGTCATCGAACTGCCCACCATCGAGATCCGCCCGCCCGCCGACTGCGCGCCACTCGACCGCGCCCTGGCGCAACTCGACACCTACGATTGGATCGTCTTCACCAGCGCCAACGGCGTGCGCTTCTTCCTCGACCGCCTGGATGCGGGCCCGCACGATCTGCGCAAGCTGCGCGCCAGGGTCTGCGTCATCGGGCCGGCCACGCGGGCGGCCGTCGAAGCGCTGCACCTCAAGATCGACCTGATGGGCACGGAGTACGTCGCCGAGGGACTGCTGGCAGCGTTCGCCCCTCACGAACTCGCGGGCAAGCGCATCCTGCTGCCGCGCGCCGCCGTGGCTCGCGACCTGGTGCCCGTGGAACTCGCCCGCCGCGGCGCGCGGGTGGACGTGGTGGAGGCCTACCGCACGGTGGCGCCGGAGCACCTGCCGGAGCGTGCGCGCGAAGTCCTGGCCGGCCGCCCCGATTGCCTCACCTTCACCAGTTCCTCCACCGTGCGCAACCTGGTCGCTTGCGCCGGAGCCGACGCGCTGCGCGGCATCCCCGTGGCCTCCATCGGGCCCATCACCACCCAGACGGCGCGCGAGCTTGGCGTCGAGGTCGCGACCCAGGCCAAGGTTTTCACCGTGGACGGTCTTGTCGAAGCCGTCCTTGGGTTGTACACTGAAATGACTCCCCCGTCAGAATAATGAGATCGCACATCATCGGTATTGCGGGTCCGTCCAGTTCCGGGAAATCCGAACTGGCAAAGCAGCTCGTTCAAAGACTGCCGGGGACCTCGATTGTTTCGCTGGATTCCTACTATCGCGGCATGGAGGAGATTCCACTCGAAGCGCGGAAGAAGGTCAACTTCGACCATCCCGATTCTCTCGACTGGGAGCTGTTGCACGAGCACCTGCTGGCCATCGCCGGGGGGCGCGCCTTCGATGAGCCGGTCTACTCGTTCGCCGATTACGCGCGCACTTCCCAGACGCGGCGCATCGAGCCCACCGGGTTCCTGATTGTCGAAGGCCTGTTCGTACTCTACTGGCCGGAACTTCGCGGCATGTTGGATACCAAGGTCTACGTGCAGACCGATCCCGAGGTCTGCTATCGCCGCCGCCTGACGCGCGACGTGGCCGAACGCGGCCGCACGCCGCGGAGCGTCCGCGAACAGTACGAACGCACCGTGCGGCCCAGCGCGGAATGGTTCGTCTACCCGACGGAAAAGTACGCCGACCTGGTGGTGAGTGGCGAAGAGCCGTTCGAGCGCTCAGTGGGACAGACGATCGCCTATTGCCGTCTGTCAACCAGCCCGCTTACTTCAACGGCTTGAACATCAGGTTGCGGAACTGCACTACGCTGCCCTTATTGTGCTGCTGGAGCGCGCAGTAGCCCTTCGTGAACGTGTTCTTCTCATCGACGAAATCGGTCACCACTTTGTCGTTCACCTTGATGATGATGTGGTTGCCCTGGGCGATGATGTGCTGCGTGCCCCACACGTCGTCGGGAATCAACTGGTCGAAGATCTTGTGAAAGTTGTACAGGCTGCCGGTCTTTACCGGGTCGGTGTGGCTGGTGTTGACCTGCGCCTCGTAGCCTTTCGGAAAACCGGGTCCGAACGCGGTGCGGAAATACATACCTGAGTTGCCCATGTGACCGATCTTGACGTCGCTCTTGAACTCGAGGTTCTCGCCCTCCCGCACCATCCAGAACAGATGGCTGGCCTCGCCATCCCCGGTGATGCAGCCGTCGCGCACCGTCCATGACTCCGGACTCTGGTTGGCCTTCCAGCCGGTGAGGGTTTTGCCGTCGAACATGCTGATCCAGCCGTCCTTGTCGTCCGCCGCGATGGCGCACGAGGCCATGAGCGCGGCGGCAATCAAACCGAGCGAAAGTGTCTTCATAGTTTGCAGCTCCTTGGATGTGTGAAGCGCCATTGTAGCCGAATGCGGCACCTTATTCCGTGCGGTGCGTCACGATCCCCGGACCCGTTCCGCGCAGCCGGTCCAACTCGTCCACAATTTTCTGCCGAACGGCATCGCGCAATGCCGGCACTTGTTCCAGGTTCCAACCGTCCACGGAAACGGCGTCCAGTATCCGAAGATGGATATCCTGGGTGCTTCCAAAAACCCACGAGTTACGTGGCAGAGCGGCGCTGGAGCCTTCCACCACGAGCGGCAATATGGGGACTTGCTCCCGAATCGCCAAGGTAAATGGACCCTGGTTGAACGGCAGGACCCGCCCGTCGGGCGAGCGGGTCCCTTCGGGGAACAAAACTACCGAGCACCGCTGGCGCAGGTATCGCGCACACTGCAACATCGCTGTCGCGGCCTGGCGCCGGTCGGATCGTTCGATGGGCACATCCCCGGCCATGCGGAGCATCCAGCCCAAAAAAGGCAACCGGAACAGCTCCGCCTTGGCGAGCCATTTCGTGTCCAGCTTCAGGTGCGAAATCACCGGGATATCGGCCAGGGACTGATGATTGCTAACGATGACGTACGCCTGGTTCAGGTTCAGGTTTTCGCCGCCGGAAATGTGGATTCGCCAGGGGTTGACTCTAGCGACGAAGCGCCCCAGCCTGCGGAACCAGCGTCCGGTTCGCAGGCGGCACGGCTCCACGTCAAATAACCTGATCGTGCCCAGGAGCGGAACCCAAAGCACGATAAGGGCTGTAGTCGCAGCCCAAATCCAGGCGGATCGTAGCAGGCGGATCATCTTGAACGCTTCCGCTCTCCTACTTCTCCGCCGCAACCCCGGTCAGCGTGACATAAGGCTTGCCGACTTCCTGCGCGTCCACCACGGCAACCGCGGCCACGTGGACAATGTCGTTGACTTCGCTGCCACGCTGCAACACATGCACCGGGCGGCTCAACCCCGTCAACAGCGGCCCGATCATTTCCGCACCGCCCACCCGCTGGAGCAGCTTGTAAGCGATATTCCCCGATTCCAGATTCGGGAAGATCAGCACATTGGCGCCGCCTTTCAGCGTGCTGAACGGGTAAGTCTCCTCGATGATTTGCGGCGTCACCGCGGTATCGGCCTGCATCTCGCCATCGATCATCAGCCCCGGAGCTTTCTGGCGGACCAGCTCCACGGCGCGGCGGACCTTGTCGGAGAGCGCGTGATGCGTGCTGCCGAAGTTGGAGAAGCTGAGCATGGCCACGCGCGGCTCCTGGTTGAAGCGCCTCGCCTTCTCGGCCGCCATGATGGCGATCTCCGCCAGGTCCTCGGCCGTGGGCTCGATGTTGACCGTGGCGTCGGCCAGGAAGTAGATGTTGCCCTTCTGCGTGATCATCACGTACACGCCGGCCACCCTGCGCAGCTCGGGGCGCACGTCGATCACCTGTAGCGCGGGGCGTATGGTGTCCGGATAGTGCGTAGTCAGCCCGCCGATGAGCGCGTCGGCATCGTTGAGCCGCACCATCATGCTGCCGAACGTGGTCGCGTTCCGGATGGTCTGTTCGGCCTCGGTGCGCGTGATGCCCTTGCGCTGCCGCAGGCTGTAGAACTCCTCGGTGTATTCTTCGATGCGCGCGAAATTCTTGGGATCGACGATCTGCGCGCCGTCGAGGTGTAGGTGCAACTCCTCGATCTTGGCGCGGATCTTCGACTCGTTGCCGAGCAGGATGGGCAGCGCGATCTTCTCGTCCAGTAGAATCTGGCAGGCGCGCAGAATCTTGCTTTCCTCGCCTTCGGTGAAGACGATCCGTTTGGGCTGCCGTTGCGCCTTGTTGATCATGCCGCGCATGACTTCGTTGGCCTTGCCGAGGCGGCTTTCCAACTCTTCGCGATACTGCTTGATGTCCACGGGCCGCTGCGCC
>JADGNS010000473.1 GCA_017883355.1 Candidatus Solibacter sp. | reverse complement strand
ACCGATGAAGTCTACGGCAGCCTGGCCGCTCCCGCCGACGCCGACGAGCAGTATCCCCTGAATCCCAGCAGCCCCTATTCGGCATCGAAGGCGGCCAGCGACCTGCTGGCGCGCTCGTACTTTGTCACCTTCAAACTGCCGGTGGTGATCACGCGGGCCTCCAACAACTACGGGCCGTACCAGTTCCCGGAGAAACTGATCCCGCTGATGATCACCAACGCGTTGGAAGATCGCTCGCTGCCGGTTTACGGCGACGGCCAGCAGGTCCGCGACTGGCTGTACGTCGAGGACCACTGCCGGGGCATCCTGGCGGTCTTGCGCCAGGGCCGCGACGGGGAGATCTACAACATTGGCGGCAATCGTTCGCTGCCCAACCTGGAAGTCGTGCACCAGGTGCTGGCGCTCACCGGTAAGCCGGACAGCCTGATCGAGTACGTGAAGGACCGTCCGGGTCACGACCGGCGCTACGCCCTCTCCAGTGAGAAACTGATGCGCGAAACCGCTTGGCAACCCGTCATGAATTTTGAGGCGGGCCTGGCCCGGACCATTGAATGGTATCGCGGCAATCCGGCTTGGATAGCGCACGTGCGCTCCGGCGCCTACCGCACCTATTACGAACACAACTACGGCAATCGCTCGGCCGTCACTTAGCCCCAAAACTTATGCGCGTGGCGATTGAGGCCGCTTCGCTCTCTCTTTCCAGCGGCGGGCTGGCGCGCTACACCTCCGAACTCAGTCTGGCGCTGGGGCGCTGCTTCCCCGAAGACGAATTCTTCCTGGTCTCCGACCAGCCCTTCCGCATGCCGTCCCCCGCGCCGTCCAACTTGAAGTGCGGCGGCGGACCGCGCAACGCCATGGAGCGCCGCTGGTGGCTCTGGGGACTGTCGCGCGAGATGGCGCGGCTGGGGGCGGACCTGGTGCATGGTCCCGATTTCGCCGTCCCGTACCTCCTCCGGCGGCCCAGCGTGCTCACCCTGCACGATCTCTCACCGTGGATGGACGAGCGCTGGCATCACGCCGCCCGTCGCGTGCGGCGGCGCACGCCGGTGCTGCTCGAACTCGGGCTGGCCACCATGGTAATTACGCCGGGCGAGAAGGTGCGGCGGGAGGCCATCGAGCGCTTCGGTCTGCGGCCGGAGCGGGTGGTGGCGGTGCCGGAAGCCGCGGCCCATTGGTTCCGTCCGGTGGAGACCGTCCCGACGGCGCCCGTCCCGACGGCGCCCGTCCCGACGGCGCCCGCCCCGGCGGCGCCCGCGCCGCCCTACTTCCTCTTTGTGGGGACACAGGAGCCGCGCAAGAATCTCGGCATGCTGCTGGAAGCCTGGCGCGAAATGCGCCGCCATCACGCGGTGGACCTGGTGCTGGCCGGACGGCGCCGCGCCGACGCTCCCGAAATTCACCCGGAGCCCGGGCTGCGCCTCGCGGGCGAAGTCGCCGATGCGGAACTGCCCGCGCTGTATTCGGGCGCACTGGCATTTG
Organism: Candidatus Solibacter sp.; assembly: GCA_017883355.1. Lineage (GTDB taxonomy): Bacteria > Acidobacteriota > Terriglobia > Bryobacterales > Bryobacteraceae > Solibacter. The sequence goes on along the minus strand of JADGNS010000473.1, from coordinate 3,501 downwards.
TCTACCCGTCGCTCTATGAAGGCTTCGGACTGCCGGTGCTGGAAGCCATGCAATGCGGCGCGCCCGTTATCGCCTCGCGCGCGGTGGAAGAAGCGGCGGGCGATGCCGCCGTCTACGCCGATACGCCGAGGGAACTGGCGGACGCCATGGCGGAGTTGGCGTCGCGCCCCGAACTCGCCTCCGCGGCGAGCCAGCGTTCCCTGGCGCGGGCACGCGAATTCTCCTGGGAACGCACCGCCCGCCTGACCCGTCAGGTCTACGAGGAGGCGCGTGCCCGCTTCGGAGCATAAGTTGAGTAACGTGCGTTGAATGGACAGCTTCATGCCCGCTAAACCCTCCGCTCTTTTCCTGGCGCCCGAAGCGCCCTACCCGATGGCCGGGGGCGGTGCGTTGCGCTCGGCCTCGCTGCTGGAGTACCTGGGGCGTCACTACGATGTCGACGTCATTGTCTTCCGCCAACCGGGAGCGCCCGATCCGGCGAGCCTGTTCCCCATCGGACTGGCGCGCCGCGTCACCGTGCTGGACCTGCCCTCCAACCGGCGCGGTTCCGCCGCCCGCGCGCTGCGCAATGCGGGGCGGGTGGTGCGGCGTATCCCGCCGCTGGTGGACCGATTCGCGGGTTTCTCCTCGCAGGTCGCGCGCGCGCTGGGCGGCACACGGTACGATTTGGGCGTCATCGAGCATTCCTGGTGCGCGCCCTACCTGGAGCAGGTTTCGGCGGTGTGCACGCGAACCGTGCTCGATCTGCACAACGTGGAGAGCGTGCTTCACGGGCGCTGCGCGGCGGCGGAGGGCCGCGCCGCCGCGGCCGCCCACCGCGTCTTCCAGGGCGCCTCCCAGGAACTCGAGCGCACCTGGCTGCCGCGTTTTTCCTTGGTGCTCGCCACTTCGCCGGCCGATGCCGCTCTGGTCCGCGGCCTTGCACCCCAAGCCAGGGTGGTCGTCTACCCGAACGCCCTGCCACCGACACCGCTGCCCGTGGCCGGCGACGAAGAGTCGATTGTCTTCTCCGGCAACATGGAGTATCACCCGAACCTTACGGCGGTGCGCTTCTTCCGCCGGGAGATCTGGCCGCGCCTGCGCGAGCGCTGGCCGCGGCTGGTGTGGCGCCTGGTGGGGAAGAATCCCGCCGCGGTGCGTCGGTATACCGCCGGCGATGAGCGGATCGAAGTCGCCGGGCCCGTGGCGGACGCCGTGTCCGAAATCGCACGCTCGCGGGTCGCGGTGGTGCCCTTACTCACGGGCAGTGGGACTCGCCTGAAAATCCTGGAGGCGTGGGCCGCGGGGGTGCCGGTAGTTTCCACAACGATCGGCGCCGAGGGCCTGCCGGTTCAGGACGGGGAGACCGCCCTATTGGCCGACAGTTCGGAGGCGTTCGCCACCGCGGTAACTCGGCTGTTAACGTGCGGGGAGTTACGTCGGAAGATCGGCGGCGCGGGCAGACGACTGCTGGAAAAGGAGTTTACATGGGAGTCTGCTTGGAAAATGTTGGACTTCTGACACAGCCGGGAGTCATTCCGTCCGCTATACTGGTAACCGTCTAATGCGTTTCGCCGTTGATGCTCACGCCATCGGCCGTCACCTCACCGGTAATGAGGTTTACGTTCGGAGTCTCCTGAACGCATTTGCCGCTCAAGATCAGGACGACGAGTTCATTGCCTACGTGTCCGGGGAGAGTGCCGCCCGTTGCATCCCGGCGAACATTCGAACCCGAAGAATCGCTACCAACCCGTTCATGCGCCTGGGGTTTGACCTGGCCATGAAGGTGCGGCAAGACCGCCCCGACCTGCTGCACGTGCAGTACACGGCGCCGCTGGCGTGCCCGGTCCCCGTGGTGGTGAGCGTTCACGATGTCAGCTTTCTGGAGCATCCGGAGTACTTCACGCGCGATCGCGCCTGGCAGTTGCAGTGGAGCGTGCGGCGCACCGTGCACCGGGCGGCGAGAATTCTGACCGGCAGCGAGTTTTCCCGCTCGTCGATCCTCAAGGTCTACGGCGATCTCGACGAGGACAAGGTGGTGGTGGTGCCCAACGCGGCGGCATCGGAGTTCCGGCCGATCGCGCGCGAGGCGGCGGCTGCGGTGGTGCGCGAGCACTTCGATATCGCCGCGCCGTTCGTGCTTTCCGTGGGCGACCTGCAACCGCGCAAGAATCAGATCGGGCTGATCCGTGCCTTTGCCCGGCTGGTCAATGCTTATCCGCAGCTCAAGCAGAATCTGGTGCTGGCCGGCAAGGAAACCTGGTTTGGCGACCAGGTGTACAAGGCGGCGCGCGAGAGCGGCGTGGCGGACCGCATCCAGTTCTGCGGCTTCGTCAGCGATGCGGACCTGTTGCAGTTGTACAACGCCTGCGATCTTTTTATTTTTCCTTCGTTCTACGAGGGTTTCGGCTTGCCGGCGCTGGAAGCCATGGCCTGCGGCCGGGCCGTGATCTGTTCGCATACTTCCGCGCTGCCCGAGGTGGTGGACGGCGCGGCCATTCTCTTCGACCCCTACGCGCTGGACGAAATCGTGCGCGCGCTGGCGGACCTGCTGTTGGATGGCGAGTTGCGGCTCCGCATGGAGCGGCTCGGATTGCAGCGCGCGGCGCACTTCTCCTGGCAGAAGACCGCGCAGCGGACGCTGGCCGTCTTCCACGACGTACTTGAGAAACTGCGCTCCACCAGCGACGTATATTCTCAGACCATAGCTCATCGATGACTTCTTTTCGCCGTATCCTCCTGCTTGCCCTCGTTTGTGCTCCGCCGATTTTGGCGGCAGACCAATTGACTGGCTTCCCGTTCCAGAATGAGACCCTGCGCTACCGTGTCCACTGGCCCGGCGGCAGCAGCCTGGGCGATGTGACCATGTCGGCCCACAAGGCCGATGGCGGCGGCTGGGATTTCGACATGTCCGCCACACTGGCCATCCCGGTGGTTCCGATTTCCGACAGCTACAAATCGGCCGCCAGTGGCGCGGACCTCTGCTCCTCCACCTTGCAGCGCGAAATCAGCCACGGAACCAAGAAGGTCTCCGAGAAGACCGAGTTCGATCAGAAGACGAATCAGGCGCAACGGCGGACGCTGGTCCCCTCCGGCGGCGGCAGGAGCGAGTTTGCCCTTCCTACCTGCGGGCGCGATGCGCTGACGTTCCAATACTTCGCGCGGCGCGAGATGGGGCAGGGAAGAGTGCCTCCCGCGGGCAAAGTCTTTTTCGGCTCGGGCTACGAGGTGAAGATGGTCTACACCGGCGCGCAGGACGTTCCGGTGGCCGGCAAGCCGGTAGTGACCGATCATGTGAACGTCAGCGTGAAGGGTCCGGCGAGCGATTTCACCTTCGAGATTTTCTACGCGCGCGATGCGGCCCGCACGCCGCTATTGATCAAGATTCCGGTGAGTATCGGCTCGGTTTCGCTGGAACTGGTGCGCTAGCATGCGCGTGGCGTTTTTTTCTCCGCTGCCGCCGGCGCGCAGTGGAATCGCCGATTATTCCGAAGCCCTGATCCAAAGTCTCAAGCCGCTGGT
>JADGNS010000472.1 GCA_017883355.1 Candidatus Solibacter sp. | reverse complement strand
TGGAGGCATCCCATGCGACCGGTTGCACTCCCGTTCCTGGCCAGTCCGTCCGCGTTGTAAGCTCCGAGTTCCCCACCGGATGGCATGCAGCACGCGAGCCAGGACAGGACGTGCTCACGGTAGATTCATCCCGGCAAGTGGAAGAGATTGTCGCGGAAATAACGGAAGTGCTGATTATGCGCAAGCCGTCATGGTTTGCCCGCAAGGCTTGTTGATGTTGGTGAAGGCAGATGCACCCTGCCCCGCCACTCCTACGACCTGTACGGGCTGACCCCCAGCTTCTGCACTTGCTCCGTGAATTCCCGCACCACCTGCGCAAACCTCGGCCCTTCGGCCGCCGAAACCCATTCCAAGCGAAAGCGCTCTTCCTCGATGCCGAAATCCGCGAGCATCAGGCGGATGGCGTCCGCGCGTTTTTCGGCTTTGAGATTGCCATCTTGATAGTGACAATCTCCCGGATGGCAGCCGCAGATGAGGACACCGTCCGCCCCCTTGGTGAACGCATCGATCACCAGGTTAGGATGCACCATTCCCGAGCACATGACGCGGACGATGCGGATGCTGGGCGGGTATTGGGTCCGGGAAACGCCCGCCAAGTCTGCGCCGGCGTAGGAGCACCAGTTGCAACACAGGGCGATGATCAAGGGCTGAAAGGTGGTGGGGTCCATCACGCGACTCCCAAAGCAGCATGGATCTGGGCCTCGATTTGATCGAGGGTAAATCCACGGATGAATATGCCCTTCTTGGGACACGTAGCCTGGCAGCATCCACAGCCCTTGCAGATAGAGTCGTTGGTTTCGACGACTTTCTTGATCGACCCCTTCCACTTGTACTCGAGCATGGTGATCGCTTTGTAGGGGCAGGTGCCCACGCAGTAGGCGCAACCGTCGCAGCTCTCGTCCACCACTTGCGAGATATTCGCCCCCAGTTCGAGGCTATCCTGGACGAGGACGGATGCTGCTCGCGCGGACGCTGCCTGGGCCTGGAGAATGGATTCCTCGATGTTCTTGGGAGAATGCGCCAGCCCGCACAGGAAGACGCCGTCGGTCATGAAGTCGACCGGGCGCAGTTTCATATGGGCTTCGAGGAAGAATCCCTCGCTGTTGAGCGGAACCTTGAGGAACTGCGCGATCTTCCGGTTGTCTTCAAGCGGATGAATGCCGGCGGACAGAACCACCAGGTCGGCGGAGATCATGAGCGGCATCCCCAGGGTCTGGTCGTAGACGGTGGCCTGCAGTCCTTTGCCATTTCGTGACACCTCGGGCTTGCGATCCTCGTCGTAGCGCACAAACACGACGCCTTGCTGGCGCGCCTTGGTGTAGTAGCTCTCTTTGAAGCCGTAGGTACGGATGTCGCGGTAGAGGACGTACACGTGGGTCTCGGGGGAGAGCGCCTTAATGCGCAGGGCGTTCTTCATGGCTTCGGCGCAACACACCCGGGAACAGTAGGGGTGGTCGGCATCGCGTGAGCCCACGCACTGGATCATGACGACGGTCTTTGCGGGCCGATTGCCTACCCGCGCCAGGAAGCCATCCCCGGAAGCGAGGCGTGTTTCGAGCTCACGCTGCGGGATGACACCGTCGTCCTGTCCATACAGGTATTCTTTTGGTTGGTATTGCTTCGCACCCGTGGCCACGATTACGACCCCGTGCGTGACTTCGGTGGTTTTGCCGTGGGCCGCGATCGTTGTCCGGAAATCGCCGATTGTGCCTTCGATCTTTTCGATGGCCGCGCCGGTAAATAGATGGATTCTGCTGTTCTGTCCGATCTCGTCGCGCAGGCGCGCTAATTCGTCCTGGGGCCTTTCTCCGTTGAGTAGGTAGTGGATGTGGCGCAGATTTCCGCCCAGCTCATTCTCCTTTTCCACCAGATAGGCATCAAAGCCCTGGCGTGCCAGCGCCAGGGCGGCGGTCATGCCCGACAGTCCTCCGCCGATGACCAGGGCGGACTTTTCTATCCTGATCGTTTGCCGGTGGAGCGGCTGCAAGAGCCGGGCCTTGGCCAGCGCCATCCGAACCAGGTCTTTGGATTTCTCGGTGGCCCTCTCCGGCTCGTGCATGTGCACCCAGGAACACTGGTCCCGGATGTTGGCCATCTCGAACAGGTAAGGGTTGAGGCCGGCCTCGGCCAGCGTGTTGCGGAACAAAGGCTCGTGCGTTCGCGGGGTGCAGGAGGCCACCACGACCCGATTCAGATTGTGTTCGGCGATCTTCTCCTTGATCCGATCCTGGGTATCGTTGGAGCAGGTGTAAAGATTGTTCTCCACGTACACAACGTTGGGCAGTGTCCTCGCATATTCCACCACGTCCGGGACATTGACCACGCCGGCAATATTGGTCCCGCAGTGGCAGACAAAGACTCCGATGCGAGGGTCTTCTCCCTTCACATCTCTTTCGGGTGGATAAACTTTGGCCGTGATCAACGTGCCACGGGCTTCTCGCAAGAGCGAGAGCACTTGGGCGGCGGCCGCCGAGGCCTGCATGACCGTTTCCGGAATATCCTTCGGTTCGGCAAACGGGCCGGCGACGTAAATTCCTTCGCGCGACGATTCCGCCGGCTTGAACGCGGAGGTTCCACAAAAATTGAATTCATTGAGCGCCACGCCGAATCGTTCGGCCAGCACTTTGACCTCTTTCGGCGGCTGCATGCCCACCGATAGGACGACCAGGTCGTATTCCTGGGAAAGCTTTCGGTCGTTCTCGGCGAGATACTGGACGATCAGGTTCCGCGTCCCAGGGACTTCCTCGATTTTCGGCACGCGAGAACGGATATACCGCACACCGAGCTCTTGCGCTCTGCGGTAATACTGCTCGAAGCCCTTGCCGAAGGCGCGCAGGTCCATGAAGAAAATGTCGCATTGCAGACCTTCGCCGAGATGCTCTTTGGCTATGATGGCTTCTTTGGTGGCATACATGCAGCAGACCGACGAACAGTAGTCGTGCTCGAAATCTCGCGAACCAACACATTGCAGAAAGGCAATCCGCTTCGGCTGCTGCCGGTCGAAGGGTCGGAGCACATGGCCGGAGTAGGGTCCGGAGGCGGACAGAATCCGCTCGAACTCCAGAGCCGTGAGCACATTCGGAAAGCGGCCATAACCCAGGTCCTTCTTTAACCGGGCGTCGAAGATCTCGTATCCCGGAGCGAGGACGATGGCGCCGACCTGTACCTCGTGAGGCTCCGCTTTCTGGGCATAGTCGATCGCATTGGCCTGGCAGGCCGTTGCGCAGATATGACAATCGCAGCAGATGCCGCACGCGAGGCAGCGCTTCGCCTCGGTGATCGCTTGCGCGGGTGTGTACCCGGTGTGGACCTCGTCGAAGGTCCGGCCGCGGGTCGCGGGGTCGAGGGAGGGCACCGGTATTTGGCGCTGCATCAGTACGCCCGCCGTGTCCACGACGTACTCGGTGTGATAGGGCCCTTCCTGTTCGCGTCCCTCACGGAGGTCTCGGCCGTTGAGCCAGCGATCGATAGAATCGGCGGCCTTCTTGCCCGCGAGCATCGCCGTCACCACCACGTCGGGACCGGTTACGCAGTCCCCGCCCGCGAACACCCCGGGCAGCTCTGTCTCCAGCGTCAGGGGATCGGCACGGAGCGTTCCCGATTTTGTGGTCGCCAGGCCCAGCCGTTCACCCAGGGCATTCACATCGGGGACTTGGCCAATGGTGGCCACGACTGCGTCGCAGGGAATGACGAACTCCGAGCCTGGAATCGGCTCCGGAGCTGGCCGGCCGCTGGCATCGCGCTTGCCGAGCTTCATCTTCAGACACTGAAGGCCAGCTACGCGCCCGCCGCGGCCCGACTGAAATGACTTGGGTGCGGCGAGGAACATCAACTTGACGCCTTCGCGTTCCGCGTCCTCGATCTCCCGATGGTCAGCGGGCATTTCTGCTCGGGTTCGCCGGTAGACGATCGTCACCTCTGCCGCCCCGCAACGGAGGGCGGCGCGCGCCGCGTCCAGCGCGGAATTGCCTCCTCCCACCACCAGCACGTGGCGGCCTGGGAGTACCGGACCGTCGAGGTTGAGCCGGCGCAGGAATTCCACCCCGCCGGTAACACCCGACATGCCCTCACCGGGGATGCCGAGCTTCCGTTCCACGTGCGCCCCGATGGCGACGAAAACCGCCCCGTAGCTCTTGCGCAATTCTTCGAACGTGATGCTGCGGCCCACCGGCGTATCCAGCAGGATCTCGATCCCGATCGCGCGCATCCGGTCCAGTTCGGCGTTCAGCAGGGGCCGGGGTAACCGAAAAGAAGGAATGCCGACCGCCAGCATCCCGCCCGCCACCGGGAGTGCCTCAAAGATCGTCGTGCCATAGCCTTTTTGCCGGAGCTGGTAGGCGCAGAGAAGGCCGGCCGGGCCCGACCCCACGATGGCAATCTTCTCCGGACGTTCGGGCACGGTTGGTTGCGGCAACTTGTAATCGGGGCAGCGGTCGGTAACGAAACGCTTCAACGCCGGCACATTCACCGGATCGTCCACGTTGGTGCGGGTGCAGGCGGCGGTGCAGGGGTGCGTGCAGACCCGGCCACAGATCAACGGAATCGGGTTGTCTCGCAGAATGACCTGCAGCGCCTCGTCGAAGCGTCCTTGCGCGATCAGAGTCACATAGCCCTGTGCGCTTTGATGGATGGGGCATCCGGCCTGGCAGGGAGCGATCCCGCGGCGCGTAATCGTGAAGATGTTGGGGACGGCTTGCGGGAACGGCCGGTAGATCGCCTTCCGCTCTCCCAGCCCCTGATCGAACTCGGACGGCAGCGATACTGGACACTCCGTCGTGCAAGCGCCGCAACCCGTGCATTTCGTCGGGTCCACAAAACGCGGCTGTTTCTTGATACTGACCGTGAAATTCCCCGGCTGCCCCTCGACGCGTTCCACCTCACTCAAGGTGAGAATGTCGATGTCCTTGTGCCTGCCGATCTCGACCAGGCGCGGCGCCATGGTGCACATCGCGCAATCGTTGGTGGGAAAAGTTTTGTCGAGC
>JADGNS010000471.1 GCA_017883355.1 Candidatus Solibacter sp. | reverse complement strand
GATTGTCGGTGGAGAACTGGTCAAAAGCAGCGATAAGTTCTTTAACAAGGCGAAGATGAAAATGCTGCGCGACCGCCAGATCAAAGCCGTGGAATACCTCGATCTCGTGGTGGAAGAACTGTTCGACATCGTGCCCCAAAATACCTACATCACCATCACCGCCGATCACGGCGAACTCTTCGGTGAAGGCGGCTTCTTCGGTCACGGCCCCATCATGCACAAGAAGGTCTTCGAGGTGCCGTTCGTCGAGGGCAAGGTGCGATGAGCCTGCACTTCACGGCCGAACTCGCATACATCGGGCCGGGCGCGGGTTTCGCATTCCTGGGAAGCTTTCTGACTCTTCTGGGCGGCCTTCTGTTGGGGCTGATCTCCGTGTTTCTGTGGCCCTTCCGCATGGCAATGCGCGCCGTCAAGGGCCAGCAGGGCTATAAGCACGCCAAGGTGCAGAAGCTGATCTTCCTCGGACTCGACGGGCTCGACCCCGGTCTGGCCGAACGCTACATGGCGGAAGGCAAGTTGCCGAACCTGAGCCGCCTGCGCGAACAGGGCGGCTTCCACCGGCTGCGCACCACTTTCCCGGCGCTCTCGCCGGTGGCGTGGTCGACGTTCGCCACCGGCGTCAACCCGGCCCGCCACAACATGTTCGATTTTCTCAACCGCAACCTGCGGTCGTATATGCCGGAGCTTTCCTCCACCCGGGTGCGCGATCCGGAGCGGGTGCTGAAGGTCGGCAAATACCGCATCCCGTTGAGCCGCCCGATTGTCGAGATGCGCCGCAAGAGCCGGACCTTCTGGCAGATTTTGGGCGAGCACCAGATCGCCTCCACCGTCCTGCGCGTGCCGATTACGTTTCCGCCCGAAAAATTTAACGGCCGCATGCTCTCGGCGATGTGTACGCCGGACCTGCTGGGCACGCAGGGAACCTTCGCACTCTACACCACGCGCAACAGCAGTGGCGAGATGGAGAGCGGCAATCGCTATCCATTGGCGCAAACTGACGGCGTGCATCGCGGGGAGATCGAGGGGCCGGCGAACCACATGGAAGAAGGCGCCGGCGCAATGAAGATCCCCTTCACGGTCAAACTGCGAGGCAAAGGCCTCGCCACGTTGCGCATCGGCGAGGAACGCATTGAGTTGGTAGAGGGCGAATACACGGAGTGGGTCACACTCACCTTTAAAGCCTCGTTCGGCATCACGGTGACCGGCATCGCGCGCTTCCTGCTCACTGAAACCGAGCCCGAGCTTTCGCTCTACTCCACGCCGATCAACATCAATCCCGAAGATCCGGCGCTGCCCATCTCGCACCCCACGTATTACGCCACCTACCTGGCCAAACTGCTCGGCGTCTATGCCACGCTTGGCATGGCCGAGGACACGTGGGCGCTGAACGAGCACGCCATCGATTGCGAGGCCTTTCTCAAACAGGCGTACCTGATCTATGAAGAGCGCGAGGCCATGTTCCTCAGCGCGCTGGACCGCACGCGCCGCGGCGTCGTCGCCTGCGTCTTCGATACCACGGACCGCGTGCAGCACATGTTCTTCGCGCAGAAGGACCGCGGCGGCCCCTTCGGCGGCGTCATCGAAGATCTCTACATCCGCGCCGACAAACTGGTGGGCAAAGCCCTCCAGTACGTGGACGAGGAGACGGCGTTATTCGTCATCTCCGACCACGGCTTCGCGTCGTTCGAGCGCGGCGCCGATCTCAATTCCTGGCTGTTGCAGCACGGCTATCTCACGCTCAAGCCGGGGACCACGGGGGCGAGCAGTTTTCTGAAAGACATCGATTGGGAGCACACGCGCGCCTATACCTTCGGCCTGGCGGGCGTATACATCAATGTGGAGGGCAGGGAAGCGCAGGGCATCGTGAAACCGGGCGCCGAAGCCTCCGCCCTCAAGCGCGAGATTGCCGCCAAGCTCTCCGGTCTGCGCGACGACGCGCGCGACCGCGTCGCCATCCGCCAGGCATGGCCGAGCGAATCGCTCTACACCGGACCCTATCTGGACGCCGCGCCCGATCTCATTATCGGATTCGCCGACGGCTACCGCGCCTCCTGGGACGCCGCGGTCGGCAAGGTGAGCGGGGCCGTCTTCACCGACAATCTCAAGGCCTGGAGCGGCGATCACTGCATCGATCCGCACCTGGTCCCCGGAGTCATCTTCTGCAATCGCAAAATTCTGGCGGAAGATCCGGGCATCGAAGATATGGCGCCCACCGCGCTCGATCTCTTCGGCGTCCAGCCGCCTCCCTATATGGAAGGCCGATCGGTCCTGAAACCCGGCAAGCAGACGGTGGAACGCGAGGTAGCGGCGTGAAATACGCGCTGCTTCCGCTGTTGGCGGCGATCCTGCTCGCGGGATGTTCGCGCCACACCACGCAGGCCGCCGGGAAGCGCATGATCGTGCTCGGCGTGGACGGCATGGACCCGCTGTTCCTGGAAGCCCACTGGAGTTCGCTGCCCAACCTGAACCGCTTGCGCGGCCAGGGCGATTTTCGCCGTCTCGGCACCACCGTGCCGCCGCAGAGTCCCGTCGCCTGGACCAGCGTGACCACCGGGATGGACCCGGGCGGGCACGGCATCTTCGATTTCGTGCACCGCAACCCCGCCACGCGTATGCCCATGTCGTCGATGGCCGAAGTTACCGAGCCGACGCGCACCCTCGCCATCGGGCCGTACATTCTCCCGCTGGCCGGAGGCGGCGTGCGTAGCTTGCGCGAGGGCCGCGCATTCTGGCAGACACTCTCCGACCAGGGCATTCGGTCGCGCGTGATCCGCATGCCCGCCAACTTCCCGCCCGCCGATTGCGAACAGGAATCGCTCGCCGGCATGGGCACGCCCGACATGGGCGGAACGTTCGGCACCTTCTCCTTCTTCACCAACGACCCCGCGGAGTCGCGCACCCTGGTTTCCGGCGGGCGCATCGTGCGCGCCAAAATCGAAAACGGCCGCTCCGCGCTGCACATCGAAGGCCCGCCCAACAGCCTGCGCAAGGATCGCGTCATCACCGTGGCCGATCTCACGGTGCACATCGACCCCACCGAATCCGCCGCCCGCTTCGAACTCCAGGGGCAGCAGTTCATTCTTCGCCAGGGAGAGTGGTCGGAGTGGGTGCGCGCCAGTTTCCGCCTGCTGCCGGGCGTGAAGAGCGCATCCGGGATTCTGCGCGTTTACCTGCAGCAGGCCCATCCCTATCTGCGCATCTACGTCAGCCCGGTGAACATCGATCCCGCCGACCCCGCGCTGCCCATCTCCACGCCGCCCGCTTACAGCCGCCAGTTGGCGGAGTCGCTGGGACCGTTCTACACGCAGGGGATCGCCGAAGAGACCTCGGCATTCCGCGCCGGCCTGTTTTCCCGCGAGGAGTTTCTGACGCAGAGCCACAAGGTGCTGGCCGACAGCCTGCGCATGTTCCGCTACGAACTCGACCGCTATCAGGGCGGCCTGCTGTTCTACTATTTTTCCAGCGTGGATCAGAATGCGCACATGCTGTGGGGAAAGTACGAACCGGACCTGCTGGAGATTTATAAAGGAATCGACAGCGCGATCGGCGATGCCATGGCGAAGGCGGGCAGCGATACCAGCCTGGTCATCCTCTCCGACCACGGCTTCGCGCGCTTCGACCGCGCCGTCCACTTGAATAACTTCCTGATGCGCGAGGGGCTGCTGACGCTCGACGACCCCGCCAATGTGGGCGATACCGAGCTCTTCGCGCATGTCGATTGGAGCAAGACGATGGCCTACGCGATCGGCTTGAACGGCATCTATCTCAACCAGGAGGGCCGCGAGAACGGCGGCATCGTGCCCCAGGCCGACCGGCAACTAGTGTTGGACCGCATCGCGCGCCGCCTCAAGGAATTCAAGGATCCCGTCACCGGGGAGAACGTGGTCGATCGGGTTTATTTTCCCGAGACCGCGTTCCGCGGGAAGAATCTTCGCAATTCGCCCGACCTGTTTGTCGGCTTCCGCCGCGGCTATCGGGCATCGTGGCAGACCGCGCTCGGCGCCGTCCCCGGCGTCGCATTGGAAAACAATACCCAGGCATGGATCGGCGACCACTGCATGGCCTCCGACGAAGTCCCGGGCGTGCTCCTCAGCAATCGCAAGGTGCGCGCCGCCGATCCGCAGTTGTGGGACGTCACGGCGACCATCCTGAGCGAGTTCGGCGTGCGCCAACCGGCCAACATGATCGGCCAGACGGTCTTCTGAGGAATCGGACGCATGGACCTGTTCAACTCCATCTTCGGCTCCCTGCTGCGGCTCTATTTCGCGGCGTTTTCCTGGGCGCCCCCGGCGCTCGGGCTCACCGTGCTAAGCGTGCTCGTGGGTGTGGCCATGCTTTGGGTGTTCGGCAAGACCTCGGACCAGGCGCGGATGAAGGCCGTGAAGAACAAGGTGTGGGCCGCGCTCTTCGAGCTCCGCGTGTACGTCGATGAACCGCGCGTCACCTGGCGGGCGCAGAAATCCCTGTTCGCCGCCAACCTGCGCTACATGGGGCTCGCGCTCCGTCCGGCGCTGTGGATGATTCTGCCGATGGCGCTGCTGCTGCTCCACCTGGAGGCCTTTTACGGGCGGGCTCCGCTGCCGGTGGGGCGCGACGCCATCGTCACCATGGGCATGAGCCGCGACTGGAATCCGAATTCTCCGGCGCCGAAGCTGACGCCGCCGCCCGGAGTGCGGGTGACGGGTCCGGCGGTGCGCGCCATCGATGCGCGCGAGGTGAGCTGGCGCATACAGCCCGTCAGCGCGGTGTCGGGAAAGCTGACTTTTTTGGTAGACGGCCGGCCCATCGGCAAGACGATTGAAGCCGGCACAGGCCAGCGCTTTGTTCCAGGACGCAGCGTCAACGACACGCTCCAGACCCTGTGGTCGCCCGATGAGAACAAGATTCCTTCCCCCCAGGTGGAGTGGATCGAGATCCGCTATCCGGATGCCAGCCTGCCGATTTTGGGGATACAGTGGAATTGGCTGGTCTGGTTTTTCGCCGTCTC
>JADGNS010000470.1 GCA_017883355.1 Candidatus Solibacter sp. | reverse complement strand
ATTCACGTTGGCCGGGCCGATTGTGCTCACCACCTCGCCGCGCCGATTGACCCATGCGAGCTGCGACCGGCTCATGTATCGCCGGTACGCCAGGAGCCCGTTGTTCGAAACTGAAAAATCGGCGGCTCCCGTGGGGAGAAACGAATACGTTTGCGACACAACCGCGAACGGCTCACCCTGAACGCGTAGCGACCGTGGGTCAAAGGGCTGCGCCAGGATGTTGCCTGCTCGCACGTATACCAGGTAGCCGGTTTCCCTGTTGAGCATCGAAGGAGCGTACATGGTGCGCGAATCCGTCTGCAAAAGATCTCTGGCGGTACCCGGCTCGCCCAACTTGACGACCCGTGCGCGGTGGTGTCCCGATTGCGGATCGAACAACGAGTAGAGGATGTGCTCGCCGTCCGGCAGAACCTGGGGCCACGGATACAACTCCTTGACAGCCTTCGGCGTGCCGCCGGACTCCGGGACAACGAAGTTCATCGTGCGCCCGGAGATCAGCAGATTCGGTGCCAGCAATGCGCCGGTGAGCATGAGTCCCGGAGTGTTGCACAGCACCTGATAGGAATCGCCCACCAGAGTGGTGCGCCGTAAGCTGTCTCCCACGGTCAGGAAAAGCGAACGGCTGTCCGGCGCCCAAAACACGTGATACGAACCAATGCTGTCGGCCAGCGGCCGGGAATCGATCGCATCGAGATCGCGGATGAACATCCGAAAGACCCCGCTGGCATCCATGGCCGTGTACGCCAGGTGGGCGCCATCCGGCGACAGCGCGAATGTCTGACGGCTGCTGCCCGCCTCCAGAGCATAGCCGTTGGGCGGTGAGATACTGAGCCGCAGCGGCTGCGTGCCTGAACTCGCTTGCGGCCGGATGGCTGCCAGATATCCGCCAATCAGGCCGACCACAACCGCCCCCGCGAGGAGCACCGTGATGACCGGCCGCGGCCAATGAGCCTTTTCCGGTGGGCCGGGCGCCGGCAGTACCGGCGGCGCCGGTTCTTCCTCTACGGCAGGCGTTGCCATCACCAGAACGGGGTTGGCAGCGGTGTCCTGAACCGCCGCAATGAAACGATATCCCCGCCCCGGCAGGGTTTCAATGTAGCGAGGGTGGTCGGCCGAATCCCCCAGCACCTGCCGAAGCCGGTTCATCGCCGCGTTCAGTCCGTGCTCGAAATCCACGAACGTACTGTCTCTCCAAAGCTCGCGCTGAAACTCATCGCGCGTGACGATCTGTCCGGGCTGCCGGATCAGAGTCGTCAGGATTTGCAGCGGTTGCCCCTGGAGGCGCAATCGAGCCCCGTGCTTGGACAACTCGCCCGACTGGTCATCGAAGGCAAAAGGACCGAAGATCAACTGCCGCGCGGTACTCCTGCTGCGTGGGAAGCTCATGGGAGAAGCTGGGTTACAACCATATCAGATATGAGGAGTCCGCACAACTTGTATGCAATCAGCCACTTCCGGCGCGAGGTGATTGGGAGGCACGTTTGAGGTTCCTGGTATTGCGTAAACCGGACCGTGCGCCTTACTCTGTGCCCACGGTGACGGAAACAATTTCCGCACTGGCACAAAGAGGAGATCAAAAATGAGATTCCATGTTCTGTTTGGCGCACTGGCCTTACTGACTCAGATCCCGGCATTTGCCCAAGGCACCGGGACCTGCGGCGTTTTCAACGGCGTTGTCTTCCAGACCGCCCCATGCAACATGAGCACCGGCAACCAGTCCCTGGAGGGAACCTGGATTGCCCAGGTCGCCCAGCCCGGAGCCGCCCTGGCTCTATTTGAAGTGGGAACCTACCACGCCGATGGCTCGTACAGCGGCGCCAATGTGAATCCGGCTCACACCGAACACAAGGGCGTCTGGGTGCGGGTTGGGGACCGGAAGTTCGTGTTCACGTTCATGTTCTTCACTCACGACGACAAGGGAGTTTTCAACGGCATCGTCAAGGCGCGGGGTACTGTGACTCTGGCTGAGGACGGGAAGTCCTATGACTCCGTCGTGGAGCGGGTCGTCATGGATACGACAGGAAAGGAGTTGGCGGTGACGCCCGGCATCGGGGGCCACAGTGTCCGGATGGACCTGGAACTGGCGAGGACCCCGTCTACGCAGTAGCGCGCGAGAACCAGCGGAGGCTGCTCTACCGGGAACAGCCTCCTCGCGCCAGTAGCCCCTACTCTCGCCGGTAAATCACGCTTCCCGCGCTGCGCCCCACCTCGCGATACCCCGCCATCCATGCCCGCAGATCGCCGAACTCCGTGAGCGCCAGGCGGCGATTGTATTCGCCCAGCCCATCCACCACAAACGTAGGCCGCGAAGCCCCCAACTCCGCGCGCCGCGCCCGCGATTCCTCGGTCTCCACCGGCTTGGATTGCGTCAGATGGCGGTCCGCCGGTACACCCGTCAGCGGCTGCGAATCCAGGAACCGCGTCGCCGCCGGCAGGTGCGAGTACACGTAGATCTCGGGGCGGTATCCCCACACGAACAGCGTGTCCCCGGGCTTCGCCGCCGCAGCGAGGATTGTTGCCGCGGTGCGGCTGTCGCGATCCATCGCGGTGTCGCGCCACCCGCCGTCCCGCGCGGCCATAAAATAGGTGGGCGCAAAGCGCACCAGGGGAATCAGCAGTAGCAGGGCCACCGCGCGCCGGCGCCCCCGCATCTCCGCAAATCCGCGCGCCGCCAGCAGGACGACCAGCGGCAGAATCTGGAAGTAATACCGCGGGAAGAAGCGTAATCCCGCCGCCACGCCGGCGAGAGAAATCACCAGCCACACTATCCACCGCCAGGGAGGCATGGCCGGCCTCCGGCCGGCTGGCAAGCTCAAGCATGCCCCACCGGAAGCATCGAGTTTCGTGCACCGCAGGCCTATCCCTACAGCCGCAATCACGAGGGCCGCATGAAACCCCGCCCAGTTCAGCGTGCGCAGCAAGCCGTTCTTCAGTGGCGCCTCCACGAACGTCGTGCCCGCGTAGACCCGGCCCCAGCGCCAGACCTCGTCCCAATACGCGGCCAGCGCTCCGGCACTCCACATCCACGCGGTGACCGCGCCCGTGACGCCGGCAAACCCCGCCAGCAAGGCCCACGAGGGCGCCCACCACGCGCACACCGCCAGTACCAGCAATCCCTTGGGGCTGATGGTGAACGCCACGCCCGCCAGCGCTCCCGCCCACAGCGGCCGGCGCTGGTACGCCAGCCACACCGCCGCCAGGTGCGGAGCCAGCATCAATAGATCCGCCGCCAGAGGAATTACCGAGGAAGGGAAGTCGAAGATCAGAAAAAAGCCCAATAGGCCCGCCGCCCACATCCCTTCGCGCCGGCCCCACAGATCGCGCGCGAAGCCCCAGGCGATCCAGCAGCAGAGCAGCCCATAGAGCGCGCCGGCCAGCCGCGGCGGCCAGCCCGCCTCGCCGCCCAGCACTCGGTACAGCACGGGCGCGAACGGCGGCTTATCGAACCAGATGTCGCGGTACAGCACCTTGCCGGCGCGCATCTCCTGAGCCGCAGCCAAGGGCAGCGTCTCCTCCGCCCACAGGATTTCGACGTGGCACAGCCGCGCCGCCAGCAGCAGCGCGAACAGCAGCAGAAAGAAGAGCCGGGTCTTACTCAAACTTTGGCGAGCGTTTTGGCCAGCAGGCGTTCCAGGACGATCCGGAAATCCGCGCCGTACAGCGGATCGGCCAGCGCGAACTCCACGAAACTCTCGAAGTAGCTCGGGAAGTTGCCGATGTCGTACCGCTTTTCCTCGGGCGTCAGTTTCACGGCCAGCACGCGGCGGCCTTCCTCGCACATGAACTGAATGGCGTCCGTCAGTTGGATCTCATTGCGTTTGTCCGGTTTCACGCGGCGGATCATGTCGAAAATCACCGGCGAGAAGATGTATCGGCCGGCAATCGCCAGATTGCTCGGCGCATCCTTGGGCGCCGGCTTCTCCACCAGGTTCACCACCCGGAAAACGTCGTCCGCGCCGGATGCGGGCTGCACGATCCCGTAGTGCGACGTCTCTTCGGACGGCACCTCTTCCACCGCGATCACGCAACTGGCGCGCTTGGAATCGAACACGTCCGCCATCCGGCTCACCGCCCGCGAAACCGCATTCAAGCCGAGAATCGAGTCGCCCAACGCTACCAGGAACGGCTTCTCGCCGGCAAAATTCTCGGCGCACAAAATGGCGTCGCCCAAGCCGCGCTGCAATCGCTGGCGCGTGTAGAAGAAGTTCGCTTTGAGCGCCTCGAACTCCAGTTCACGGAGCAATTCCTTCTTGTTCGATTGGGTGAGCGCCTGGAACAGTTCCGGATCGTGGTCGAAATGGTTCTCGATGGAACCTTTGCTGCGTCCGGTCACGAACAGGATTTGCTCGACACCGTTCGAAACCAACTCTTCCACCACATACTGCACGATCGGTTTGCGCGCGACCGGCAGCATTTCCTTGGGCTGCGACTTGGTGGCCGGCAGCAGGCGGGTCCCCAGACCCGCGACGGGAATGACTGCGCTTTGAATCACTTTCTGAATATACCAAGTCGGACACACCGGGGGACAGACAGGACTGACAGCGAATTTTCGGCAAAATGCGCCGGAAATTCATATCAGTCTGGTCTGTCCCCAGGAGTGCTATATTGGGCAAAGAAAAAGCGAATGGAGGATATCCAGCAACAACTCGCCGCCCTTCGCCAGCGCATCGCGCGGGTGGACCGCAAATACGCGAATGCCGCCCCGCCGCCGCTCCCTCCGCTGCGGCCCGACGCGAAATTCATCGAGGAACTGCTCTCCGGCGAAGTGGTCACCACGCCCCTGGGCCAGCACTTTGAAACCGAGCGGCTTTGGGAAAGCCACCGCCGCCACGGCAGCGTCTACATCTCCGATCTTGCCGAGCTTCCCGAAGACCTGCTCGATCCGCTCTCTGGCGGTACCGTGGCGAGCGCCCATCCCACCCGGTGGTGCTTCCTCGATACCGAGACCACCGGCCTCGCCGGCGGCACCGGCACCTACGCCTTCCTCATCGGCGT
>JADGNS010000469.1 GCA_017883355.1 Candidatus Solibacter sp. | reverse complement strand
TGATCTGCGCTGGCGGCCACCACGGTCATCTGGACGTAGCCGGTGTCGCGCGGCGTGGCACAGCGTTCCGGAGCCGTTCCAGTAGCGACGGCGGGATTACTCCCCACAAACGCCCCTGCATCCGGGGATCCGCCTTCCGCTTGACCGGCAGTCGCCGGCGCGAGTCTGGGACAAACGCAGAACGGTTGAGGACTCAGTCGTTGGGCAGGGTCTTCAGCCATGAGCAGGCCAGCAGTTGGGAGTCGGCGGTCACCAGCGTCAGGTCGAAGACCAAGGCGGTGGCGGCCAGAAAGATGTCCCCGAGATCGGATTGGGGAAGCTCAATTCTCGAAGCCTCCGCGGCGACCGCAAAAGTGAACGGCGCTTCTCGCAGTGGAGCCTGGGCCATCACGTCATCCAGCCATTGCGCAAAGCCCTGCCGTATGCGAATGCGCTTCCGCCGTACCAGGTGGTGCGCTTCCCAAATCGACACCGGCGATAGATACAGTTCGTTGCTGGCTCGATGGAGTTCGCGCCGAACTCTTCGCCCCAGTTTCTCTGGACTATGGAGGGCCCAGATCCAGATGTGCGTGTCGAGCAGTAACTTCATTTCCGAACGGTCCAGCGGCTAAATGCTCCGGCAGGTTCGGTGATGTCGCCGGAGATCTCCATGGAGTGCTTCGCACACCCTAGCCAGGAGGACACCGTTTCCGGACGAGTCGGCACCACCTCGGCTACCGGACGTCCGAATCGTGTGACCCGTATGGGCGCGCCGGTCCTTCGCACGTCCTCCAGGACCGCCAAACAAGTTGCCTTGAACTTGGAAATCGCGATCTCCCGCATATTCAACTTGTACCATAGTCGAATACCATGGTGCGAAATCCCAGAGTACCCTCATTCGTGCGCCTCTACATAGCTCCATAGCGGGTCGAATCGGCCACCTCCTTCAAGTCGCCCCTATCGAAAGTGCCGCGGCCCGAATTTCTTCCGTTGTGCCAGGATTTCCGGCGGCGGCACTCCCGATAGGGCGCTAACGACTTGTGGGGAGTAATCGGCTTTGACGGCACATCACTGGTTTGACGGCCACTGCGGCATCTACGCGACGCGGAGTTCGGCCGAACCGCGCTTTCTGGGCTTTACGACGATCTCTACATCGTGGCCTAGCGCGACTAGGAAACGCATGAGGCGTTCAACCGAATATCCACGGAACTGACCAGCCAGCATAGCTGAGATTTTAGGCTGATCGATGCCCATGAGCTGTGCCGCGGCAGCCTGGGTTAACTTTCGCTGGCGGATGGTCCGGTCGATCCGAACTACCAGTCCAGCTTTGATCAGGTGTTCGCCGGCGTCGGCCAGGCCGAGGTCAGCGAATACGTTGCCCGTGCTGGGCTCCTGCTTAAGGGCCTCTCTTTTCGGCATTCTTCACCTCACTTCTCAACTGTTTGAGCCGCTGCCGGACAAGCTCCATCTCCGACTTCGGCGTCGCGATCCCGGCCTTGGACTTCTTCTGGAAGGCGTGGATCACGTAAATCGATTTTCCAATCGAAACCGTATAGACCGCGCGGAAGGTTCCGCTAGCGTCATGGGCTGCAATCTCCATCACCTGGCCGCCAAGACCATGCAGTGGCTTCGCCTTCACACTCAGTTCGCCCAACTGCGCAGCGTACAACGCATAGCCGATGTCGTCCTGGACGCCGGCCGGAAATGACTTCACGTTGGAACGGGAATCGGCAAGCCACGTGAGGTCCTTCATCCGTTGGTACATGCCTATATTGGCATAAGCAGGATGGAGCGTCAAGCGATGCCCGAGGGAATCGTGCCGCTCCGACCGTCGGAACGGAGGCTTCGTGGGCCTCCGGTGCCCCAATCGGGACTACTGCCGCGAAATGTGCCAGCATGCGGTGGAAGCAGGTGCAAAAAGAGACCAGGCGACGGTTGCCCAAGAGAACTGTTCGGAGTTGTGGCGAGCCTCTCCCCATCGGCTTGGCTGGCGGCGCGGTTACGGTCGGGGGAGCAGAACGCGACTTCAACTCAGCGCGGGCTCCCTCCCACGCCGCGGTAGACGTCAACTGGCGACGAGCGGGAAGCAACCCAGCATTGCCCGTTGCCGTCGCGTTGCGAGAAAATAGGTCCATGTCTGATCGGTCCGCCACAGTTGACTCTGCCGGGATTTTTGAGCACTTTGTGACTGCGATTAACCGTCACGACGTAAAGACCCTCACGTCGCTGATGACGGCTGACCATGTCTTCGTGGACTCCGTGGGTAATCGGGTGCACGGCGCGACATCTATGGAAGCGGGTTGGCGCGCTTATTTCGTCATGTGCCCGGACTACCGGATCCAGGCGAACGACGTGATGGCGAAAGGCGGCGCGGTGTTAGCGGTGGGGGAAGCAGGTGGCACGATCGATGGCGTTGCGTGGCAGACGCCTGCAGCTTGGAAGGCGGTGATCCGGGACGGCAGGGTTGCGGAATGGCGAGTCTTCGCGGACAACAAGCCAGTTTACGAGATTTTAGCAAGACGGCAGCGGTAGCCCCCCTCCCTGAGAAACGAGTCCTTTAAGCTGCTGTCCCGCTAGCTGAGGGCCCCCGCTCGCTATGGGACTACGGAGGCGTACCAGACTGTGCGAAGGCAAGCCTCAGGAGTGATCCAGCCAGCCTTCCTCGAACGTTCGATCGACGGAATGAAGGAAACCACAGCCGCTCGTAAAGACCCTCACGTCGCTGATTTAGCGCGGCGCTGCCGCTGAAGCAGGTCGACGAGGACGAGACTGTCTCTTGCCGGCTGCACGAACCCGGTGTGCCTTGGGCGGAAGCGGAGGCACACCAGCCAGGGCCGCCAGAAGATTGTTGGCTTCGTGGTACAGGTCTATATGCGCACCTCCCTTGCCGTCGGTAACCGCCAGGAAGATGCCCGTTTGGCGCTTGGGGATCAGGGCGACATATGTCTCAAAACCCGCGCCTCCCCCCGTCTTCTGCATCAGAGCGGACGGGCCATCCGGATCTCCAAGTTGAATCCATGCCATCCCAATGCCGGTCGGGTCTCCTGCATGGCTCAGGCCCTGAACCAACTTCAGTTGCGCCGGCTTCAGACAGACCGTAATCGCAGGGGCAACCCGAGCAGTCGCCCCGGCAGTTGCTGGAATATGCAGGAAGTATTGGAGCACCCGAACCATGTCCGCGGACGTTGAATACACGCCTCCGCTGGCTCCCGATGCTTGGGTGTCGGCGCACGGCCCTTCATCCCCGATTCCGCGCAGCAACCGGCCACATTGGTCGCTGCTGGGCGCGAGCGTCGTATCGCGGAGACCCAGCGGCCGCACGATACGTTCATTCAGAAGCTGCGTATACGTCGTATTCGCGGCAGACGCAAGCGCGTCCCCAAGTAAATCGAAGCCGACATTGGAATACAAGGCAGCGGTGCCTGGGCGAGTATTCAGCTTTTGCTTCGGGAGCCACGTCCAGCGAAACGCCTGATCCGGAAAAGTGAAGTGCGGCGCCTTTGCAGGATAGGAACCGACTTCGCGTGGAAGTCCGCTCGTGTGCGTAGCCAGATCCCGCAGCGTGATCGGTGTTCCGCCGGGGCCAGCGGGCACAATCTTCCTGGGCGGCGCAAACCCCTGCAAAGGATCGCCCGGCGTCACCTTGCCCTCATTCGTCAGCTCCGTCAGCAATTCGCCGGCAAAGACCTTTGAGATAGAGCAAAGGCGAATCAGCGAGTTCGGAAGCGGTCTGACTCCACTCCCGGGAGATGTCTCCCCATAGCTCTGCATCATGACTTCGCGATCGCGAACTACAACCAGTGCCATTCCAGTCACGCCTGATTGCTCAAAAATGGTTGAGCCGCGGACGCCGGCATCTCTCAGCGACAGGGGTTGCTGGGCATCCATGCACGCCGCTGAAGTGACAAGCAGCATACCGGAAAGAAAGACTCTCGCCAGAATCCGGCGCACCGCTACCCGATTGGCGCTTTCCACCACCGGACGCAGTACGAATTCGACAAAGTACCTCATCGGCGCTGCCGAGCCACCACCTTAATACACCGCCTGCTGTGTGGTCCGATCCTCTCCAGAATACCCTTACTCGTGCGTCTCCACATAGAGAGAGCAGACGCACCGTTGGCAGATTGGATTGTCGGCGACGCGAAGACTCTCCCGGAACGCGATGGCCTGGGGTCCGTTGAGGACTGCGCCCAGGGTAGTGCCCGCGGTGTTTCCGATTACCGCGTGAAAGAAGCAGGGGCGGACGTCGCCGTTGGACTCCACCACGGCGGAGACCCACGGTGCGTTGCAGCGCGGCGCGATGTGGGGCGCAAGCCCGTAGTGGGCGCGGAAGTGCGCCACGATGCGGCGCAGTTTCTGGGGAGTTTCCAGAATGAACCCGTCGGCGGGATATTCGGCGATCAGCGATTCCATTTCGCACTCCAGCGCCGCCAGGTCGGGCGCCACGGTGGACTGGCGTTCGGTGGGCCATTCTACCGGGCGGTTGAACGCGGTCGAACTCAAATCGGCCGCCAGGAAGGAGAGGGAACGCAAGCCCATGTCGCGCGCGGCCTGCACCGTGGCGCGCAGGTGAACGGCGTTAGAGGACTGCACGGTGCAGCGCGCGCCGATGGGAAATTCCGGCGCGATGCGATGCACGGCGCGGACGCCTCTGGCCAGGCTGTCGAAGGCGCCGGGCACGCGGCGGATCGCGTCGTGAACGCCCGCGGGGCCATCCAGCGAAACGATGACCTCATCCGTGCCTTCGACAATCCGCGCGGCATTGCGTTCCAGTAACAGGCCGGTGCTCAGGATGGTGGTGCGTACGCCGCGCGCGCGCAGCATCGCCGAGAGCCGAAACAGGTCCGAGTGCATCAGCGGTTCTCCGCCCGTGAATACCACCCATTCCACGCCGAGGCGCTGGATATCCGCGAGGTGCCGTTCCAGTTCGGCGGCGGCGATCTCCTGCGCCTCGGTGAGCTTCCAGATGTCGCACATGACGCAGCGGCAGTTGCAGCGATTGTGCGGTTGAAGCACCAGGATA
>JADGNS010000468.1 GCA_017883355.1 Candidatus Solibacter sp. | reverse complement strand
GGCACCGCGTCCGCCACGCCCGCCGCGTCCGCCGCCGGGAGGTCCCATACGACGTGCGGGGGTGCCTTCGCCGCCCGTCAGCAGGCCGCGGACTTCAAAGATCAGTTCGCGATCGCCATAGTTGAAGCCGGCCAGTAGCGTGTTCGGTGTCTCCTGGTCGTCCTGGTAGGCGTACTTGCCGCCGAAGGCGAAGGCGCTCTTCGGCCATTCGGGATCGCCCATGCCCCACCGGGCGATGCCCATCTCATGCACGCCCTGGTTGCCGATGTCGCCGTTGCCGGTATCCCAGAACCAGTGCCAGTTGTACTTGAAACGCAGTTTGTTGAACGGCCGCATGGGCGCCGGCCCGAGGAACAGATCCCAGTTCACGCCGACAGGAGTGGGCTCGTTCTCCGCATGGCCGATGGTGTTGCGGCGCTTGAAGCACAGGCCCTTGGCCTGATAGATTTTGCCGATGAGACCCTGCTGCATAGCGGCGATAGCCTTCATCTTGAAGGGCGTGCTGCGGTGCTGCGAGCCGATCTGCATGAGCTTCCCGGTGGTGCGCTGCACTTCCACCATCTTCTGGCCTTCGTAGATGTTGTAGCAGGCGGGCTTTTCGCCGTAGACGTCTTTGCCGGCCTTCATCGCCCAGATGGCGGCGAGGGCGTGCCAGTGGTTGGGAGTCGCGATGGAGACGGCATCCACGCCGGGATCGGCGAATGCCTGCCGCATATCCTCGAACTCCTTGGCCTTTTCGAAGCCGTTCTTGACCAGGGTCCCGTTCGCGACCTCGCGCGCCGCCTGGTTCACGTCGCACAGCACGGCCACGCGCGACTCAGGCAGGTGCGAGTACTGATTCAGGTGATTGGTGCCGCGTCCACCGAGTCCGACGATGGCCACGTTGATCTTGTCGTTTGCGCCCCAAACGCGGGAGGCGGCGGCTGCCGTAACGGCGCCGAGGAAAAACCTACGGGTTTTAGGATCTGTCACTGCGAAACTCCTTCGATGCGGTGATTATAACAAGCGGCTCACCGCTCAGCGTGGCTTTAGATCGGGCCCCAGATTATAAGTCTGCCCGGCCTTGGCCTGGATTTCGATTTCCTGCCCTGCGTAGCGCACCTTGAGCGGTTTGGATTGCCGCGCCGCGATGGTGGCCTTCACCAGTTTCCCGTTCTGCCAGTCGAGTGCCACCTGGAAACCGCCGCGGGCCACGAGGCCGCTGACTTTGCCGGTGGCCAGCGCCGAGGGCAGGGCAGGGAGCAGATGCACGAAGCCGGCCTCGCCGCTCTGCACCGCGGTCAGGCTGGTGGGTGTGCCGTACGGGTCGTCGCTCTGCAGCAGCATCTCCGTGATGCCGGCGGTGGCGCCGAAGTTGCCATCGATCTGGAACGGTGGATGCGCGTCGAACAGGTTCTTAAAGACTCCGGCCTTCGACGGCTTGCCGTCCGACGCCGGGCTGATCAGGTTCTGCATGATCTTGTAGGCGTGGTCGCCATCCAGGAAGCGCGCCCACAGGTTGAGCTTCCAGCCCATCGACCAGCCAGTGGCCGCGTCGCCGCGGAAAATCAGCGATTGCCGCGCCGCCTTGAACAGCTCCGGCGTGCCGTAAGGCGTGATCTCGCTGCCCGGGTAGACCGCCCACAGATGGGAGACGTGGCGGTGCTGGTTCTTGGGGTCGTCCGTATCTTCCATCCACTCCTGCAACTGGCCGTGCCGGCCAATCTGCAGCGGCGCGATCTGTTTGCGCATGGCGGCCAACTCCGTGCGCAGGCCGGCGTCCACGTTCAGCGCTTGCGCGGCGGCGATGGTTTCGCCGAAGAGCGTGCGCACGATCTCGCGATCCATGGTGGGCCCCATCACCAGGCCCCCCTGTTCCGGAGAATTGCTCGGCCCGGTGTACAGGAAGCCGGTCTTGGGATCTTTCACCAGCGCGTCCATGAAGAATCGCGCCGCGCCCACCATCAGCGGGTAGGCCGTGGTGCGCAGGAACTCCTTGTCGCCGGTGAACAGGTAGTGCTCCCAGAGGTGGGTGGAGAGCCAGGCGCCGCCGGTCTGCCAGATGCCGTGATTGCTGGCGTTGATGGGCGCCGTGCCGCGCCACAGATCGAAGTTGTGGTGCAGCACCCAACCGCGCGCGTTGTAATGTTCCTTGGCGGTAATGGCGCCGGATTGGGCCAGGTCCTGGAGCGCGTCGAACAGCGGCAGGTGGCATTCGGAAAGGTTGGTCTCTTCCACCGGCCAGTAGTTCATTTCGGTGTTGATGTTGTCGGTGTACTTGCTGTCCCAGGCGGGTTTATTGGAATCGTTCCAGATGCCCTGCAGGTTGGCGGGCTGGCCGCCGGGGCGGCTGGAGCCGATCATCAGGTAGCGTCCGTATTGGAAGAGCAGCGCCACCAGCGCCGGATCATTGCCCGTGGCGAACGCTGCGATGCGCTCGTCGGTGGGCAGTTTGGCGGCGGGCGTCGTGCCGAGGTCCAGCGACACCCGGCGGAACAGCGCCTGGTGATCCTTGACGTGCGCGGCGCGCAGCGCTTCGTAACTCTTGCCGTGTAGGACGGCGAACGTGGCGTCATTCCGCTGTCGGGGATCTGCGGAAACGTCGCGATAGTTTTTGAAGTTGGTGGCGCCGGTGAGAATGAGCGTGGCGGAGTTGGCGCCGGTTATCGAGATCTTGCCATCGCGCACCTCCTGCTTGCCGCCCTGCACCGTCGCCGCCAGTCGCGCTTCGAAGCGGATCGCCGATTCGGCAACCTGGCCCGTCATGGACAGCTCGCCCGACGGCAATCCGGCGACCTGCGAATTGGCGTGCGCGCTCTTGAGCACAGCCTGGAATGCGAGCCCGCCCGGCTTGCTGGAGGTGAGCCGGACCACGATGGCGTTAGCCGGGTAGCTGGCGAAAACCTCGCGGCGGAATTGTGCGCCGCCTTGCGTGTACTCGACGCCGGCCACGCCGGTGTCCAGATCGAGCCAGCGCCGGTAGCCGGAAATCTCGCCCTCGGGCATCTCCAACAGAAGGTCGCCGAATGCCTGATAGGCCTTCTGGTGCAGGGGTTCGCTCATGAACTCCTTGCCGGCTAGGTCTTCGGCCTCCTTCTGCTTGCCGGCCCACAGCAGTTCGCGAATCTTGGCCAGCGACTGAGCGGCCCCCTTGTGGGCGTAGTCGTGGGGCTCGCCGGTCCAGACGGTGTGCTGGTTGAACTGAATCCGCTCGTGCGCCGCGCCGCCGAAGATCATGGCGCCCATCTGTCCATTGCCGACGGGCAACGCATCGGTCCACAGAACGGCAGGTTGGTTGTACCAGAGAGTGAGGGGGGATTGCTGGGCGACCGCCGCAGCCCCCGCGGCAAGCATGGCGAGCGCCACTACGGTCGGTTTCTTCATAAAACAGGATCGCTCCCTCACGGTCGCGGCTCGGCTACGGGCCCTACTTATGCTTGCCAGCGCGCAAACCAAGGCAAGAAACAAATGAGGTTTTCTTTGCGAGCTTCGCGTCTTGGCGAGAAACTTGTTTTTTCCCCGGCTCCTGAGCGAGTGCTCGCGACAAGCAGCAGCTAGCCCTTAATCGGAACCGGACTCAGATCGCGGCTGGTGATCACGCGATCGATCATCCCGTAGGCCACCGCCTGATCGGGCTCCATGATGTAGTCGCGGTCCACGTCCTTGGCCACGCGCTCCACCGGTTGGCCGGTGGCGCTGGCCAACATCGAATTGAGGATTTCCCGCATCCGCAGAATTTCGCGGGCGTAAATATCGATATCCGCCGCCTGTCCGGCCAGGCCCTGCATGGAGGGCTGGTGGATCATGATGCGCGAGTTCGGCAGGCTGAAACGCTTGCCCTTGGCGCCCTTGGCGAGCAGCACGGCCGCCATCGAAGCCGCCTGACCCACGCAGATAGTGACGATGTCCGGCCGGATGAAAGCCATCGTGTCCAGAATCGCCAGACCGGCCGTGATGGACCCGCCCGGCGAGTTGATGTAAATCGAAATGTCCTTCTCCGGATCTTCCGCTTCCAGGAACAGCAACTGGGCGATGATCAGGTTGGCCACCTGGTCGTCAATCGGCGTCCCAAGAAAGATGATGTTCTCTTTCAACAGCCGGGAATAGATGTCGTACGCGCGTTCCCCACGGGAGGTCTGTTCGACCACCATGGGGACAAGGACGGAATGTCCCATATTGCCTCCGGATTATGTAGGGACCGGGTAAACCCGGCCCGGATTATCAAGCCCGCTTAACCGCCGGCTTCCTGGCCTTGCTCTTCTTCGCTAACGCCAGAGTCTTCTTTTTCTGCTCCAGCGCCTTGGCCAGGTCGGCGATGGTATTTTTCCCTAGATAATCCATGATACGCGAACGGAGGGCAATCCAGCTATCGTGCATGGAGCACGGCATGTCGTCCGAGCACTCGCTCAGACCGCTGGCGCACTGCTGGTAGGGTGCCAGGCCGTCGAGGGCCTCTACAATATCCAGCAAGCGGATCTCAGTAGGGTCCACCCGAAGTGCGAAGCCGCCAGTCGGGCCCTTGCTGGAACGCAGCAGTCCCTTGCGGGCAAGCTGTTGCAGAATTTTGGCCAGGAAGTGAGCCGGAATCTCCTCCTGCTCTGCGATGTTCTTCACCATGGCATATTTGCCTTCTTGCACCTGCGCCAGGTGAACAAAGGCGCGAATTGCGTACTCGGCCGATCGAGAATAAATCATCAAAGTCCCCCGCTAAAATCGGAGTGAGTTACTCCGTTATCTTAAAATGTTCCGATACCCACGCGCAAGTCAATTCGTTTCTGCGCAGATCGGTTTGCAATCTACCGCTGGGGCGGCAGGGCACGTAGTCGCCCGTGGCGATCTTGCCGCCGAGTTGCATCCGCCCGCCCGCGATCAGGCGCTTGGCGTCCTCCTGCTGCATGATCGGCAGCGGCGCGGGCTTCCCGGTATAGACCTCTTCCCCGTCCCGGAAAAGGCGGGTCTGCACTTCCAGGTCGGGCTTCTTGTTGGCATCCGCCTGCGCGTTCAGTACCTGGTAACCATAGGTAATCGCG
>JADGNS010000467.1 GCA_017883355.1 Candidatus Solibacter sp. | reverse complement strand
CGGCTGGGTGGAAGGCGGTGCCCAAGCAGCCGGTTTTGGCAGTAGCGGCCTACAGTGCCATGTTACTGGCCTCGCTGATCGCCTTCGGAGCCGAACGAGGAGCCGCCTATGAAGCGCTGCCCAAGTGGCGGAGGAAAGCCTACCGGCCCTCCTGTCTGGATCTGGTCACGCTGTTACGCAAGGAAATGGCCGAATACCCCGAACTCCTGAAAGAATTCGAGGTCAAGATCACCGAAAAACAACTCGTTCGCGGTGCCGCCGCCTGAGAGAATGTAGAAACTCCAGATTCGAGCGAAGCTCGAACTCGTTTTCCGCCACCTCAATCGCGTGGTCCAGAGCCTGCCGGATGCGGTCCCGATACTCGTTGACGATCTGGAGCCGCGGCCAGTCGTGGGGCTGATCCGCCGGCAGACCCCCTCCCACCGGGTCGATGCCGAAGGCGAAAAGCCGGTCGAACTCGGGGTGAAGGCTTGCCAGACCGCAGGGACCGCTGAGCAGGTTCTAATCGAATGCTTCCAGGTGGCCGACGTAGAAGACGATGCGGTGGCGCTCCTCAATGGGGCGATCATACATCGCTTCGGGCCGGACGATCCGGAAGAGTTCGTCCGTCTCCGCTCGAGCCTCGAGAAGCCGTGACAGGAGCATCCGGCGGTTGTTGGTTGCAGCTTGTGTCGCCATGGTCATTCACTCACTTCCACTCGTTCAGAAAATCGTCGGCAACGTCCGTCGCGGGCCGGTGGCCGACGTCCACCGCTCCATTCATGCGGCGCATAGCCGAGTCCGAAATGCGGCCCGAGAGCTCCGCCAGCACCGCTCTCAGCCGGGAATATCGTTCGAGGATATCCTGTCGAACGGCGATGGCGCACTCGTACGGTGGGAAATAGCGTTGGTCATCCTCCAGGACGACGAACTCGGGACGCGCCAGCATTCCATCGGTGGCATTGGCCGCCGCCATCTCAATCCGCTTCCCCTGAAGGGCCGGGTAGAGTAGTCCGAGATCCATCGCCACCGGTGGGCCGCTTAGGCGCAAGCCGTAAGTTCGGACCAGCCCATCCAGGCCGTCGGGCCGCTGGGTGAACTCATATCCCACGCCAAGGTTCCACGGCCGGTGGCGCCCCGCCGCCTGGCTGAGAGTTCGCAGGCCCTGCTCGCGGGCGCTGTCGGCACGTACCACCATCGCAAAGCTGTTGTTGAACCCGAGCGGATCCAGCCACTCGATCCCCCATGGCCGATAGCCCTCGCGGACGCGCTCGAGCGCAGCCTTTGCGTCCTTGACGGCCGGCTGCTTCAACACGGCCGTGAGCGCGGTCCCTGTGTATTCGGGATACAGGTCGATGGAACCGCCTTTCAATGCTTCGTGAGCCAGCAGCGTACCTCCGAGGTTGAGTTTCCGGTCCACTTCGATGCCGAGACGCCGCTCGATATGGCGCGCCACGATCTCCCCGAGCAGCACTTGTTCCGTGAAATTCTTCGACCCGACCACCACGCGCGGCCTGGACGAACATCCGGCCGCCAGCGCGGCAATCAGGACGAATATCGCCGTTCGATCCATCCGAGCGCCTCGTCTGCCGCGATCGCCATCAATGCCGCCGGTACGGCGCCGGCTAGAATCGTCTTCGTATCGGCCATCGCGATGCCGCGGAAGACGAAGGTCCCCAACCCTCCGCCGCCGATGGCGGCCGCGATGGTGGCCGTTCCAATCGTGGTCACGGTCGCAATACGAATCCCGGCGAGGATGGTCGGAAATGCCAGCGGCAGTTCCACCCCCCACAGAATCTGACCGCCCGTCATCCCCATGGCTACCGCCGATTCGCGTACCCCTGCATCGACGCCCAGAATGCCGACTACCGTGTTTCGGAGAATCGGGAGAAGGGCGTAGAGGATGAGCGCCACAATCGCCGTCGTCTTGCCTACGCCGCCGAGCAACGGAATCGGCAGGAGAAAACCAAAGACCGCCAGGCTTGGCACGGTCTGCACCACATTCACCACGCCAAGCGTCCAGCGGCGCAGCCGCGCGCGCCGCACAAGGATCACGGCCGATGGCGCGGCGATCACCACCGCAACGAACACCGAGATCGCGACGAGCCACAGGTGTTCGGCCGATAACCTGACGATCTCAGCGGGTCGCATGCGATTCGTCGGGTGTCCCCTCTCCCAGGGTCGCCAGGAACGCCATCGCCTCTGGCGTTCGCGCCTGAGCAAACTCATCCGCC
Source organism: Candidatus Solibacter sp. (assembly GCA_017883355.1). GTDB lineage: Bacteria > Acidobacteriota > Terriglobia > Bryobacterales > Bryobacteraceae > Solibacter. The sequence goes on along the minus strand of JADGNS010000467.1, from coordinate 2,807 downwards.
CGGGCCACAAGTTCGAGCCGCCCTTCCTTCAGCAGCGCGATCCGGGTGCCGAGCATGAGCGCTTCGCGGATGTCGTGGGTGACGAAAAGCGCGGTCTTGCCGAAGGTTCGCTGCATCCGCGCGAAGCGCTGCTGCATCTCAAACCGGGTCACCGGGTCGAGCGCCGCGAACGGTTCATCCAGCAGCAACAGCGGCGGATCCGCCGCCAGCGCGCGCGCGATGCCAACCCGCTGCTTTTCGCCGCCGGAGAGCTGTCTGGGACGACGCCCTCCGTATACCGGCGCAGGCAGTCCCATGGCGTCAAGCAGCTCTATCGTGCGAGCTCGAATTCGTTCCTCCGGCCAGCCTTCCAGCTTCGGAACGACGCCCACGTTCTCAGCCACGGTCGCGTGCGGGAAAAGCCCGCCCTCCTGGATCACGTATCCCATACGCCGCCGCAGACGAATCGGGTCCCAGTCTTTGACGGGCTTGCCTTCGAACCGTACTTCGCCACCCGTGGGCTCCACCAACCGATTCACCATTTTGAGTAACGTAGTCTTCCCCGAGCCGCTCCGCCCCAACAGCGCCACCGTTTCGCCCTCTTCGACGCACAGGTCGATACCGTGGAGAATCTCACGGCCGCCGATTTGGTAAGTTACAGCCCGAAACTCGACTAGGACCGCCATCAGGTCACACTACTCAAGATTCATTTGCGCATCCCAGGTTTCAAACGAGTATATACCAAGCCGGCCCCGCTAGTGGTCTGCGGCAGGCAGAACAACAACGTGGGGCAGGCAATCTTGCCTGCAGCCGCCTTTCCAGGCGGCTTCTTCGGCCATCTGCGAGTCATCGCTCCCCGCCGGAGCCGGCTGAAAGCCGGCTGCAGCCAGGATTGGCTGCCCCACAAAACGGGCAGGACTTCGGCCGCACTACACTAGGGTTCGCCACGGATCGACCGTATGTTTACGCACCACGACGCGCAGGTGCCACGGCCAAGCTAACCACTCTTGAGGTAAACTGGCGGCACTGAACTATATGAGTCGCTCGGAGTACTGGCCGCCCTTGCCGCTACACGAATGGCAGAATACCTACCGCACCCTGCACATGTGGACGCAGATCGTTGGCAAGGTTCGGATGGCCCTCTCCCCGCCCCTGAATCATTGGTGGCACGTCGCGCTATACGTCAACTCGCGTGGGCTGACCACGGGACCAATACCATACGCGCCAGGCGTCTTCGAAATTCAGTTCGACTTTCAGAAGCATGAGGTGAACATCTCCACCAGCGAAGGCCCCAGCGCATCGCGGCCATTGCGGGGCGAGTCAGTTGCCAGCTTCCACGGCGGGATGTTCGAGGCGCTGGAACGGCTGGGCATCGCGGTCGAGATCGATCTCATGCCGCAGGAGGTTGCGGACGCCGTTCCATTCGACCGGGACTACGCCAACTGCACGTACGACGCCGAGTACGCGAATCGTCATTGGCGAATTCTCGTCTCCAGCGGCAAGGTGCTCCAGCGGTTCCGAGCGAAGTTCATGGGGAAATGCAGTCCGGTTCACTTCTTCTGGGGCAGTTTTGACTTGGCGTGCACACGCTTTTCCGGGCGGCTCGCGCCGGCGCGCAACGGCGTAATCAGCGGCCCGGCTTACTCGCACGAGGTGTGCAGCGCCGGCTTTTGGCCGGGCGGCGGCGTGGTGGATGGTCCGGCATATTACTCGTATACGGTGGCGCAACCTCCAGGCATAGAAACGCAGTCTGTACGCCCCGCTGGCGCGGGTTGGAACGCGCAGCTCTCCGAGTTCATTCTGATGTACGACGACGTCCGCCGCGCCGAATCGCCCGAGGAGACTTTATACGAGTTCCTGGAGAGCACGTACGAAGCGGGAGCGCGTCTCGCCAAGTGGGACCGCGCGACATTGGAGACCTGAACATGTCCGAACATTGCACTCATCTCGATCAGATCAAGATCACGCACACGGCCAAGAAGGGCTGCGAGGACTGCCTCAAAACGGGCGACACCTGGGTGCACCTTCGACTCTGTTTGTCGTGCGGGCATGTAGGGTGTTGCGACTCCTCCAAGAACAAGCACGCCACCAAACACTTTCACGCCACGAAACACCCCCTGGTCCGCTCCATCGAACCAGGCGAGGCTTGGATCTGGTGCTATGTCGATAACTTCATGCCGGGCGATGTGGACCGTTGAAACGCTGAGCTATAAACGAGCACAACCTTCTGTCGGTCGCATTCCCCACACTCGATGAGACGCAAACCAGGCAACTGGCGCGCTGCACCTTCTCAAGAGCGTGATCTCGGTAGATGTGACGTACAAAGTGGGTGCGGTTCCGCCGGTATTTCAGAGGGTAAACACGGTACAGAGCGGCATTGTGTACCATTTCTGAACGGCGGTCCTGAACTCCGCACCCGCGCACCGTGGTCGCAACTCGACTACTCGGGCAGCGACCTCACACTGGTGGAGAATTTTCGCTACCTTCGGTCCTGCACATCGTCCGAGAACAGACTTACGGGGTCTAGCCTTCCGGTCCAACTCTTCCGGCGATGGGAACAGGCGAAGTTTCTGGCCAGCCAACAGCACAAGGGTGCCAGCGCCGAATCCGCACAGAAGCGAACTGCCGACGAAGAGAGCCGGGATCCTTCCGTTACTCCGGCCGTGGCCGTACAGGGCCTGCGGGCCGTTAAGACCTGATATCGGTAGCGACACGACGTCTGACGTGGCGATTCATCTGCCCACGCCCGAGGGACGAATGCCGGTTGGCCGGCGGAGCGGTTGGGTAGCCATCTGGAGCAGCCCGCAGGGCGTGAAGCCGGTGAAGAC
>JADGNS010000466.1 GCA_017883355.1 Candidatus Solibacter sp. | reverse complement strand
TGAAGTTTCGGGCGATGGTCAGTCCCACCTAGCCAGTGCCGTGCAGCAGGCGATAGATCTGCGCGCCGTACTTCTCCACCGTGCCGATCCCCAGGCCGGGGATGGCGAGCAGTTCCGCCGCTGTCGCGGGGCGCTTCGCCGCCACGGCTCGCAACACCTGATCGCTGAAGATGCGGAAGGCGGGAACTCCGCGGCGTTTGGCCTCCGCCAGGCGCCACAGGCGCAACTTGTCCTCGACCTGCGAATCGGGCGCGAGCTTCGGCCGGTCCGCCGGGCGAGGCGGCGCCGGCGGGACAGCCGCAACCGCCGCCGGCCTGCGCGACCGTTTGCCCTTGGCCGGCGCGGCAGCCGCTTTCTTCTTCCTGCCCTTGCGCGCTTTGGTGGCAGCCTGCGCGGCGTCCTTCATCACCAGATCGCCCGGCACGATTTCCTCCAGCGCCTCGCCGTCGGGCGTGAGGCTGGCCTTGCGGTACAGGATGCTCTTGCCGTCCTTTTCAAACACGGCGTTGACCAGGCGGAGGAAATTGGCGCGCGCCATGGCGCCCAGAATCTCCTCGAACGCGTCGCGCGTCATCTCCCCGTGAGGGCACACGTCGGCGTGCAATTTGCCGGTGGATCGACCGCTGTTGGTGCGCAGCACCTCGACCACCGAGAGCGCCGCCGCGCGCTCCCGGTCGGTGGCCGGACGAAAGCGCTGCCCGACGCACTCGGCGGGGGCGCAGAAATCGCAAATGCCGCAGGCCTTCCGCGAGTCCGCCAGGTCGCCGAAGTGGCGCACCAGGGCGGCCATGCGGCACTCGCTGCTTTCGGCATAGCGCAGCATCAGATCGAGCTGCTGCTGCTTCTGGTCGCCCTGCGCGATGTAGGGCTCGCGCCAGTGGTCGTGCCCGCGGCTCACGTTCTCGGCGAAATCCACCAGCGCGCCGCCGTGAATCCAGAGCTTCTCGAGCGCCTTGTCGAACACCTCGGGATCCATGCGCAGTTGATGTTGCAGCGCGGCCTTCTCCACCGGCTCGGCGCGCAGGCGCCCGAAGATGCCATCCAGCACCTGCACGCCGGGGTAATCGCGTTCGAAGAAAAAGTCGTGCGTGCGCCGGTCGGCGTAGGAGTGCATCAGGATGGTGCGGCTGAGCGCGCCATCGCGGCCGGCGCGGCCGATCTCCTGGTAGTAAGCTTCGAGACTCCCCGGCAGGGCGGTGTGAATCACGGTGCGCACGTCCGGCTTGTCGATTCCCATGCCGAAGGCGATGGTGGCCACCATCACCGCGATGCGGCCCCCCAGGAATTCCTCCTGGACGCGCTTGCGGTGCGGCGCATCGAGTCCGGCGTGGTAGGCGGCGCAGGGGAAGTGGCGCGCCAACTCGGCGGCCACGGAGGTCGCCTGCGCCCGCGTCGGGGTATAGACGATGGCCGGGCGGCGCGCCTCCTCGAGCAGCAGTTCCAGGGTGAGGTCCGTGCGCTGCGAAGGCGCCACCTCCACTACTTCAATCGCCAGGTTGTCACGGCGGAAGCCCTGAATGAAGCGGGCGGGCTGCACCAGGTCCAACTGGACGGCGATATCGTTCTGCACCACCGGCGTGGCGGTAGCGGTCAGGGCGATGACCGGGGCGGGGCGCAGGGTGGGCAGATACTGGCCGAGCATGCGGTAGTCCGGGCGGAAATCGTGCCCCCATTGGGAAATGCAATGCGCTTCGTCGATGGCGATGAGCGACGGCTTTCGCTTGGCCAGCATTTCGGGAAAGCCCGCGACCCGCAGACGCTCGGGCGCGATGAAGAGGAACTGCAGGGCGCCGTTGAGGTAGTCGATACAGGCCTGGCGGGAGGCGGCGCGGTCGCGCCCGGAGTGAATGCGTTCCACCGCGAAGTGGCGCTCCTTGAGTTTGGCCACCTGATCTTCCATCAGGGCGATCAGCGGGCTGATGACCAGCGCCGTGCCGCCGCGCGCCACCGCGGGCAACTGGTAGCACAGAGACTTGCCGGCGCCGGTAGGCATGACCAGCAAGACATCGCGGCCCGCAATGACGGCCTGGCAGACGGCCTCCTGGCTGGTGCGGAACGAGGGGAATCCGAAGGCCGTTTGCAGCAGTTCGGTGAGCGTACCGCCGGTGTAGACGGGCGCGGCGGAATCGAGTCGCGATTCCGCTGCGGACGCCGGAACGCGTTGCGGGACCGCGAGACCCCGCGGACGCGACGCCGCGTGCGGCTCCGCTCCATCGCGCCAGCCCGTCCCATCGAGCGACCCCAACGCACGCGCCGGCCCCGCCGAATCATCCGGCTCGCGCACCTCGCGCGATGCCGCCGAACCGAGTCTCTGCCCCGCGGGATTGGCAGGCGGGGTACCCTTTGGGTCCGCCTGCCCCACCTCTGCCTGTGGTGGCGCAGGCGCTTTCGCCTGCGAACTGCTCTTGTTCACGGCTCCCGCGGGAGCGGCGTCTTCCCGCAACGCCTCCGCTCCCTCACGGTCGCGGCTCGGATGGGTGGCGCCGCGGCTCGGAACGGAGGCGTCGCGGCTCGGAACGGAGGCGCCGCGGCTCGCCTGCGAGGTGCGCGGCGGCGCCGCTACCTGCCCCACCTTGCCCACCACCTCGCGGACGTAGTTCTCGATGCCCTTCACGAACGGCACGAGTTGCGCCGTGCCTCGCTGGATGCGGTGCAGGTACGCCTCCCATTGCCCCGTCATCACGGGACTCTTGACCTCGGGGTGGACCACTTCGATCAGCCGGATGCCCTTATCGGTGGCCTCCAGGCTCTTGCCATTGCGCACAATGTACTCGCGCTTGAGCAGCACTTCGATGATGGAAGCCCGGGTGGCGGGCGTGCCCAGTCCGGTCTCCTTCATGGCGTCGGAGAGTTCCTTCTCATCCAGCGTCTTGCCCGCCGTTTCCATGGCGGTGAGCAGGGTTCCCTCGGTGAGCCGTTTGGGCGCGCGCGTCTTCTTCTTCAAAACCTCGGCGTCGAGCACGTCCTGCGGCTGGCCTTTGGCAAGCCCCGGCGGCAGCACCTGCTCGGCGGGCGCATCGGCGGCGGCCGGCGCGGTTTTCTTCGCCTTCGCCGGCGCCAGGTCCAGCACCTTCCAGCCGATCTGCTGCACCGCGCTGCCCGATGTGTGATAACGGTCCACGATGGCGCCGTTGCGAATCGCGGTGATCACGGTTGTGACCGACCAGATGTGGTCGTCATGCCAGGCGCTCAACAGGCGGCGGCAGATCAAATCGTAGATCTTGCGCTCTTCGGGAGTGAGCGAAACTCTGTCGGCCGAGGTCGTGGTGGGAATGATGGCGTGGTGATCGGTGACCTTGGAATCGTCCACGAAGCGGCGGCCCAGCGGACGCTCCCCGGTGCCGGGCGCAAGCTGCTCGCGGTAGGGCGCGGCAATGGCGCCGACCACCCGCGGGAGCGTCTGAGCCACGTCCTGGGAGAGGTGGCGGCTATCGGTACGCGGGTAGCTGATCAGCTTGTGGCGTTCATATAGAGCTTGCGCGGTATCCAGCGTTTTCTGCGCGCTGAAGCCGAACAGGCGGTTGGCGTGGCGCTGCAATTCGGTGAGATCGTAGAGCGGAAGGGGCGCCATGCGCTGCGTTTGGGCTTCCACGGATTCGATGGCGGCCTGCCCGGTGCGCGCCCGCGCCGCGATGCGCCGTGCCTCCTCTCCATCGGCGGGCAAGCGCATGGCCTGTTGCAGGGATTCCTTGTCGGCGCCGGGCGCGGCGCCCGCCGCGGCGCGTTCGCGAAACCACGTGCCCTGGTACGCGGCGGATTGCGGAGCGCCGGTGGGACGGAAGGTGGCGAGCACTTCCAGGTAGTCCTCGGGGACGAACTGGCGGACGGCCAGTTCGCGCTCCACCACCATGGCGAGCGTGGGCGTCTGCACGCGGCCTACCGAGAGCACTTCGTCGTAAGCCAGCGAGTAGGCGCGCGAGAGGTTCATGCCCACCAGCCAATCGGCGCGGCTGCGCCCGTGCGCGGCATCGGCCAAGCCATCGTAGTCGGCGGACGGACGCAGCGCGTCGAAGCCCTTGCGGATCGCCTCCGGGGTGAGCGAAGAGATCCACAGGCGGCTCACCGGCTTGGCGCACTGCGCGGCGTCGTAGATGTAGCGGAAGATCAGTTCTCCCTCGCGGCCCGCGTCCGTGGCGCACACCACGCGGGAAACCTTCGGCGAGTTGAGGATCTGCTTCACAATCTCGAACTGGTCCCTGGTCTTCTCGTAGACCACCAGCGGCCATTGCTCGGGCAGCATGGGGAGCAGGTGGCGGCTCCACTGGCGCCATGGCGGATGGATCTCGTGCGGTTGGGCCAGCGCGGCCAGGTGACCGATCGCCCATGTGACGACGTACCCATTGCCGTGAAGGTACCCATTCCCTTTGCTTCCCGCGCCCAGCACGCGCGCGATGTCGCGCGCCACCGAGGGCTTCTCGGCCAGCACCGCGACACTTCCCGATTCAGCAGCTACCATCGTCCTACTTCAGTTTAACGGCGCGGCGGTTTTGCGATCATGGGATCACGTGCCCTTTGCCGACGAACTGCGCCAACTTCTGCCTGCCGATCTGCCTTTTCGGGAGGAGTGCATTGCGGGAGCGGCCCGGCATCTCGACCTGATCGTCGAGGCCAACCGGCATTTCAACCTGACGCGCATCGTGAGCCCGCGCGAGGCGGCCATCAAACACGTGGTCGATTCGGTATTGCCCTGGCGTCTCTTCGAGGGCGCGGACCATGTAGCCGACGCCGGGTCGGGCGCCGGATTCCCCGGTATTCCGCTGGCGCTGGTGCTGCCCCAGACGCGCTTCACGCTGCTCGAATCCACCCAGAAGAAGGCGCGCTTCCTGGAATCGGTGGTGCGGCAACTGGCCCTGCCCAATGTCGAAGTGCGCGCCGAACGCGCCGAGGAGTGGCTGAACACGCACCGCGTGGCCATCGTCACCGCGCGCGCCGTGGCCCCGCTGAACCGCACCGCGTCGCTGTTCGCCCCGGCACTGCGCGGCGGCGCCCGGGTGCTGCTTTATAAAGGTCCGGATACGGCG
>JADGNS010000465.1 GCA_017883355.1 Candidatus Solibacter sp. | reverse complement strand
CTGGATACTTCGGTAACTCCGCCGCGGATCTACGTGGCGGACACGGGCAACAACCGGATTCTGGCCTGGAAAGATGCGGCTAACTTCACCAACGGCAAGTTGGCGGACCTGGTCATCGGGCAGCTTCCGGGCGACTTCTACTCCACAGGCGCCAAGGGACCGGGAACCAACCCGTCGACGGGCCTCGCCGCGCCCACGGGACTGGCGGTGGACCAGGGCGATCTCTACGTTGCCGACAGCGGTAACAACCGGGTACTGCGTTTCAAGAAACCGTTCGGCACACCGCTGGATCAGTTGTCTCCGGATCTCTGTATCGGACAGGCGACCTTCGGCACGCGAATCGCCAACTATCCCCAGGGTCTGCCAACGGAAAAGGGGATCGCGCTCAATGCCGGCAGCGTTTTCATCGGGGCGATCACGTTCGATACGGCGCACAACCTCTGGTTGGCGGATGCCGGAAACAATCGCGTCTTGCGCTATGCGGCCGCCGATGTCGCCAAGGGTGGATTCGCCTTGACGGCGAATCTGGAAATCGGCCAACTCGATTTCATTTCCCGGCAGCCCAACCTGCCCTCCACCGCGGCCGGGGTCCAAACCCTGAATCAGTTGACCACCCCGGCAGCCATCGCTTTCGATACGGCCGGACGCCTGTACATCGCCGATTCGGATGGGAACGCCATCCACCGGGTGCTTGTCTTTCTGCCTCCTTTCACCAACTCGGACCCGACCGCTGCCCGCGTGATGGGCGCCCAACCGGCGACCGTCACCGGGGCTCCGCCGCGCACCGATCCCCAGATCTTCTCGATCGCGATGTTCAATCCTTCCGCGATCTTCATGCTGCCGGGCACACAGGGTATGGCCGTCGTGGACTCCGGATACTCGCGCATCCTGATCTTCGACCCGTACGATCAGTGGCCGGACGCTGCCACCGCGGTCTCGCCCTCCGCCAAAGCCGTTTTCGGGCACAGCACCGGCATCGCCGGCATCAGCCACACCGATACCAAGAGCCTGTTTCCCAACGACGGCAACCCGCTAGCCGCGGCCGGCACGTTGAACAACCCCCAGGCAGCGGTGTTGTTCAACAACGAACTCTACGTGGCCGACTACAAGAACAACCGCGTGATCGTGCTGCCCTGGCAGACCGGCAACTTCGGCGCGGCGACGCGAGTGCTTGGACAGGACCGGTTCAACACCAACTCGATCAATCTCATCGAAGGCCGCGAGTTCTTTTTTTTCCTCGGCAGCAGTAGTGCCGACGCGGCCGTGGTGATCGACAGCACGGGAGATACACCCCACCTGTACGTCTCCGACCCGTACAATCACCGCGTCCTGGGCTTCCGCGATGTGCGCAAACTGATACCCGGATCCGCCGCCGATATCGTCATCGGACAACCCGACCTGGCGACCTCGCTGTGCAACTACCCGACCGGCGATCCCAACCAGCCCACGCAATCCAGCTTGTGCCGTCCCGTCGGGCTGCTGGTGGATGCCACGGGCAATCTTTACGTGGCCGACTCGTTCAATGGCCGTGTGTTGCGCTTCCCCACGCCGTTTTCCCACCAGGGCAATCAACAGGCGGACCTGGTATTGGGCAAGAGCAATTTCCTCACGCCCCCGATCGCCGACGCCACCGCGCGAAACATGTCCGCGCCCTACGGCCTGGCCTTCGCCGGCAGCAACGGGCTGCTGGTGAGCGATCAAGCGCTCAGCCGCGTGCTGTTCTTCCCCTTTACCAACGGCACGTTCACCGCCGCGGATAACGGGGCACCCGCTACCAAGGTGCTCGGACAGCCGGATTTCCTCACTTCCAAGACCAGCACCTCGGACACGGGGATGACCGGCCCGCATCACCTCTCGACCGATACGGACGGCCGTCCTTACGTCACCGATAGCGGCAACGGCCGCGTGCTGATCTTCGATTCGATCGCCAACACGGCGGCCGCCGGCGCACACGCAGCCTTCGTCTTGGCCGCCGGCAACGCCCAAGGGATCTTCGTCAACGCCATTACCGGCGAATTCTGGGTGACCGACGCAAGCGCGTCCGTCGTCCGCAAGTACCCGCGCTACGACCTGTGTATTTTCAACTGCGCCGCGACCGTCACCATCCCCGCCAACGGCCCGATAGCGGTCACGCAGGACCAGTACGGGGATCTCATCGTGGCGGAGGCTCTGAACCGGGTGAGTTTCTACTACCCGGCGCTGTCCGCCGTCAACGGGGCCAGCTTCCAGGTAAACAAGACGCTGGCGCCGAACACCATCGCAACCGTCAAACCTCTCGGCATCCTGTTCGGCACGGATACTGCCTTGGCCACCGACTTGCCTAAGCCCATACCTCTGCCCACGACGATGGCGGACTTACAGGTGACGGTCAACGGAACCCCGGCGCCGCTGTACTTCGCATCCCCCGGGCAGATCAACTTCATCGTGCCCTGGAACGCACCCACCACGGGCTTCGCGGATGTTCAGGTGATCAAAGTATCCACGGGGCAACTGCTGGCGGCCAGCCCGGTCGCCATGAACACGGCATCGCCGGCAATTTTCGTCCGCGGATCGGCCGGCGCCGGGCTCCAACAGGCAGCGGTGATCAACGGGGACGGTATCACCGTCAACGACGCCACCCACCCCGCAAAGGTAGGCGACTATATCTCTATTTACGCCACCGGCCAGGGCTCGGTTTCGAGCCCGCCCGCCGACGGGGATATTCCGCGCAACGGCCTGGTCGGCTCGCAGGGAACCCCGAGGGTGTTCATCGGCAGCGACTATACCGATCAGATTCCGCTGCAAGGCGATGAAAAGCGGAGCATCCCGGGCGTGGACAACAACTTCATTTCCTTCTCCGGCCTTTCGCCAAGTATCCCCGGAATGTGGCAGATCAACGTGCGCATCCCCCAAGCCACCGCGAGCGGCCCTCAGCCGCTGGGCCTGCTCTTCTTTAGCATCCCGGACAACTTGCCGTCGGCCACCGGATACCGCATTGTGTTCTACGTAACGAAACCGTAATCGTCAGCGTGCCGGAGGGCGCTCGCGAGGCGCGCTCTCCGCGGCGCGGGAGCGCTTGAGGGTATACATGTTCCGGTCGGCTTCGTCGAGCGCATCGCGCAGGGCGCGCCCTTCGGTATCCGCCGTCCCCCAACTGAAGCTGATGGGCAGGACGCCCAGGCCGCGGACGCGGAAAGCGCGCAGGCGGGATTCGATGTCCTCCATGCGCCGCACGGCCACGCCGGTGCGCTGATCGCGGAACAGGATCACGAACTCATCGCCGCCCCAGCGGAACGCTTCATCCTCATGGCGGATGGAAGACTGCAGGAGGTTGCCGATGTTGCGCAGAATCTCATCGCCCACCAGATGTCCGTAGCGGTCGTTGATGTCCTTGAAGTTGTCCATGTCGCAGACCACCACCACGCCTTCGAAGCCCGCGGGTTCCTCCACGCGGCGCGCCAGGGCCGCCTGATTCAACAGGCCCGTCAACCTGTCCAGGTCCATGGTCTGTTTGCGTTCGCGGCGCAGGTGATCCAGTTCGCCGGACAGGTCGCGCAGGCGGTCGATCTGGCTCTCGCTCCACATCGCCATGGCGGCAAAGGCCATCACGCAGTGCAGGGCGAAATCGTAATAGGTCTCGTGGTGCAGGTATACGGCCCAGGCGGGCGCGCCGGCGCGATTGAAGAGGTAGAGCAGTATGACGGCGTGCTCGAAGAACGCCGCGGCCAGCATCAGCAGGGAGTAGCGGAAGATCCGCGCGCCTACCCCGCTGCTCTTGCGCAGGGTATAAAAATTGTACATGTAGACGAATCCGAGGACCACGGCGTGCGAAGCGTGGTAGGCTTCCAGGCCCGAGTACTGGCCGATGGCCCAGACCAGCGCCACAAAGATCGGGAGAAGGGAAATCAGGCGCAGCACGCTGCGCCAGTCCTTCATGCTGGAGGCGAAGCCGGCGCGCGCCGCCGAGATGAGTACGATGGCAAACCCGAACTCGAAAGTGGCATAAGGCGCCAGCCACCCCGGGTGCAGGGTGCGCATCAGTTGAAAGCCGAAAAACGTGGCCAGCACGCGCATCCCCCAAGCCACCGCCCACAGCCCGAAGTAGACCACCCGCGATTGCCGGTACAGGAAGAGGAATACCGTCCCAAACAGCACCGCGCCGATTTCCTGAATATAAAACGACGTGATATCGGCAACCGGGCTGGAAGGATCCATCGGGTCAGTCTCCGTTGATGGTGTGGCGGCGAATGGCGCGCGCCTTCCCGGTCTCCTCGTCCACGTCGACGATCACCGAGTGCAACTCAGCCCCGTGCTTGGCAGCTTCCATGCGCACCGGCAGGCCCGAGAGGAAGCGCTGCAAAATGGTTTCGGTATCGACGCCGATCACCGAGCGGTAGGGCCCGGTCATGCCGCAATCGGTCTGGTAGCCGGTACCGCCGGGCAGGATACGGGTATCGGCGGTCGGCACATGGGTGTGCGTGCCCACCACGGCGGATACGCGGCCGTCCAGATACCAGCCCATAGCCATCTTCTCGCTGGTCACCTCGGCGTGGAAATCCACGAACTTCACTTTAACCGTTGGGTCGATCTGACTCAAGAGGAAATCCGCCTTGCGGAACGGACAATCGGTGGACGGCATGTAGGTGCGGCCTTGCAGATTGATGACACTGCACTCCACCCCGTTGCGGGCGCGCACGGTTACGACTCCCTGTCCCGGCCCCTCCGGGTAATTCGCGGGCCGCAGCAGGCGCGGTTGGCGGTTCAGGTAATCGTAGAGTTCGCGCTTGTCCCAGACATGGTTGCCGCTGGTGAGAACATCCAGCCCGAGGGCGAACAGGTCTTCGGCGATCGCGGGGGTGATGCCGAACCCTCCGGCGGCGTTCTCCGCGTTGGCAATCGCCAGATCGATTTGATTCGATTTCACGATGTCCTCCACGTGGTCCGCCACAATCCGCCGCCCGGGTGAGCCGAAAATATCGCCGACAAAGAGAATCTTCACAGAGCTTTCAAGTTAGCACGCTGAACACCGGGACAGGCCAGGGAGGCC
>JADGNS010000464.1 GCA_017883355.1 Candidatus Solibacter sp. | reverse complement strand
CTTGCCGGCGAGTACGTTTGCGTGTCTATCGGCTCGCACCCTTGTGCCACCGGCACGGAGCTGCAACTGACGGAGAACGGCAATTGGAGATGGGGTAGGTACTCGGGCAGGTACACCGCCGCGAGCAAAAGCATTACGTTTGACGGCATTGGCGGCCTTGCGACGTGGGGCCCAGCCGCGATCGGACCCGACACGCTCACGTTTATGTCGGGGAATCAGAATACGGTTTGGCGGAAGCCCTCCTCCGGCAACGCTGGACTCGCGCCGGGCGTTTACCATTGCGCGACTGCTCCGGGCGGCTGCCATACCGCCAAGGGTGTCGAAATCGCGTCGGATGGCACCTGGTCCTGGGGTGCCAGCGGAGGATCTTACTCCATTGTGGGTGGTAGGGCGATCTTCCGCGGGCCGCAGTTGTCGGACTGGGGACCGGCGGAGATCGGTGATCACAAGCTGGTTTTCCACAGCCACGATGGAGACTCGGAGTGGAACTCGGCTGGGGCTGGCACTGCAAACCAGGAGGCTGTCGATCCGAATACCTTCGAACTTTCCTGCCCACTACGGCCGTTTGATCGCCAGCGGGTGATGTCCACAATCGGGGAGACGCTGGCGCCGGGGGCGACCCACCTGACAAAGGCTGCCGCCCACCAGCAACTTGCCGACTTCTGCCGCAGGGCCGGCGATGCCAGGCGAGCCGAACAGGAGAGCCTGAAAGCGCAGTACTGGAGGAACGACGGACGCTGATAACCGCGACGTAGCGTGTTATCCAAGCCAAGATTTCCAGCAGGGTGGAGCGGCGGCCGAAGAACGCAGGAACGGGACCGAGCCCTGCGGATCTTCGCGCATTATCCGTATGGGCTTGATATGCATATTTCGACTTTCGCACTCATCGCCACTGCCGGAATCGCTTGTTGCGCGAGCAATGCCGCCGGCGCGCCGCCGGTCGTCAATCCGGGAGGCGTGCTGAACCCCGCCAGCTATGCCGTGGACGGAACGCCGAATTCGGGTATCGCCCAGGGATCGCTGTTTGTGGTATTCGGTACCGACCTGGCAGCGCCCGGCTTGCAGGTCGCTTCCTACCCGCTGCCTACGAAGTTCCAGGGCACGTCGATACGCGTGACCGTGAACGGAGTTACGACGCTCTCCTTCGTGGTCTACACATCCCCAACCCAGGTAGCTGCGATTTTCCCTTCCACGACGAGCGCCGGTGACGGCACACTTGTCCTCACGTACAACAGCGTCGAAAGTGCTCCGGTGCGGATTCATGTTGAGACATCGAGGTTTGGCCTGTTCACCCGCAACTCCGCGGGTACCGGTCCGGCGATCGTACAGTTTTATGACCGCGGCGGCAACATCCATCTCAACAGCCATACGGACGCGGCGCAGCCCGGACAGACCGCGGTTTTATGGGGCGCCGGCCTCGGCCCCGTGAGCCGTAACGATGCGGACGTCCCGACGGTCGAGGATCTCAAGACCGACATCGATGTGTTGGTGGGAAACCAGCACGCGCGGGTGATCTACAGAGGGCGATCTGGCTGTTGCGCGGGCGTCGATGAGGTGCTTTTCGAAGTTCCGCAGGGGGTTGAGGGCTGTTTCGTTCCAGTGGCCGTCAGGGCCGGCACCGCGTACAGCAATTTCACAAGCATGTCGATCGCGTCAGAAAGCGCCATCTGTTCGGACAGCACGGGCTTCTCCACGCCGGACCTGCAGAACCTTGCGCGGGAGCAGGAATTCCTTCCCGGATCGGTGGAACTCTTCCGTGCCACCATAACGTTGAGAGACCCGGGTACGAATCAGGCGACATCCGCCACGCAGGACGTTGGCGCGGCGGGATTCTACCGGTATAACTCCCAGGCGGCCAACGCCGCCCAAGGCGTCCTGGGTATTGCCCTGCGCGGAGTAAGCGGCCTCGCACCCTTAGGCTCCTGCAACATGTACCCGTTCTCCGATCCTGGGGATAATCCTTTCCCCGATCCGATCCAACCGGGGGCATTGAATGCCGGCGAAACGATCAACGTCGCCGGTCCGCACGGCATGAAGAACCTGGCTGCCGGTCAGCCAGGAACCTATAACGGCCAACTCGGCGGGGATGGAGTCCTCGGCTTCGCGGGCGAGGAAGGCAGCTCCGATGCGGTGTTCCTGGATCCCGGTGTGTACACGGTCGATAATGGCAGCGGTAGCTCGCAGGTGGGTCCCTTCCGGGGCTCCATCAACTTGGCAAAGCCGGTGACCTGGGTCAATGGGGATCAACTCACAAACATCGATCGCAACCTGCCGCTGACGATCAAATGGACCGGGGGAGAACCAGCCAGCGAGTTCATCGTCATTGCGGGCATTTCGTTCAATTCCGTCGCCAACGCCGGGAGAGTCTTTGTGTGTACGGAGAAGGCCGATGCGGGTACATTCACGGTGCCGGCGCATGTGCTGGCAAGCCTCCCGGCCGCGGCCGCCACGGATCAGTTGAGCGGCTTGTTGTGGATCGGCAACGTGTCGTTCCTCCAACAGAACAGGTTCATCGCTTCGGGATTAAGCGCCGGCTACCTGTATTACGCGATGTTCCAGTTTCAGAACGCGCTTTTTCGCTGATGACGATCGGCTGAAGCCGGCAGGTTCGGGTTGCGTTCGGAGCCAGCGCTCCGAACGTTGGTTGTGGGCATAATCCAGGTCGAGGCTTTTGCCGGCCTGGGAGGCGAAAATGGAAATCCGGCTATGCAGCCGAAGCGGGAGACGATGGCATCTGGCGTTGTGATCCCGCCCTTGAGGTAAGAATTATGAACTGTAAGTCATGGATGTATTCCGGTTTTGCGATTGTCCTTTGCGGAATGATCAACGGCTCCGCGCAGAGCTTCGATGACAGCGCAACGAGTACGGTTAAAGGAGCCTATTTCGTACGCCAGGTCCTTACCATACCGGATGCCAACACCAGCGCGATCATTCGCGCCGTCAGCCTGACCGGAACGATGACTTTCGATGGAAACGGCAACTACTCGTTGACGGGACAGTTGATGGATTCACAATCCGGCAGTGCGCAGGCATTCCAGACGACTGGCGGGTACGCCGTTTCGGCCAGCGGATTCGCGCAGGTATCGAACCCGATCCACAATTTCCTGCTCCCGGCCAGCCGAGGTTCAGATATCGAATTCGGCGCGGTTGGAGCTCTCGGGCCAACGGCGATGGTTGCGAGTTCGACGGAGACTACAAACGGCTACAACGATATCTTCATCGCCATCCCGGCCGGCTCCGGTGTTACCAACGGCAGCGTTCAGGGGACTTATCGCGTAGGTTTCATCGATTTCCTGCAGGCGAACGCCGCACAGGTGCGCGATGGCTCTTATGCCCTCACGTCCACCGGAAACGGGGACTTCGGAACCGTTGCGGTGACTGGCAGCATGGGGAATCAGGGCAGCGCCGTCACCCATCAGAGCTTCTCCGCCGTGACTTACAGCATCGTGAATGGGAACGGCAGCGGGACGATTGCATTCCCGACGTCCCCCAGCCCGCTCGGCTCGCTCATCAGCGGGCAGAAGACCATCTATCTTTCCGCGGACGGGAACATCACGCTTGGGGGAGCGTCCAATGGTTTCGACCTGTTCGTCGGCATCAGGGCGACTTCCGGAACCGCAGCCAATAGCGCGTTCCAAGGAACCTACTACACAGCGGGCCTGGAGAACGGCACCTCGGGTTCGAGCGGCCCCTCGAATTGGATCGACTCCTTCTACGGCTCGACGAATTCGAACGGCCAGGGGACGGCGATCGGTCACTTGCGCCTGACGAACTTCAACACCAACGCATACGACTATACCTATGGTGACGTGAGCAACGTCGGCCCCGATGGCACGTTCCTCAACGGCGATTTCGAGTACCTGCTCGGAGCGGGCGGGCAGGCCTTTGTTGGCGTCGGGCGCGGCCAGTTCTATTCGCTGACGGTGGGGCTCAAAGCGATTCAGTACCCCGCGACCACTGTTTTTCTGAATCCGCTCGGCATTGTCAACTCGGCAAGTTTCGCGCCCATCACGAATTCGGTGGCTCCGGGAGAGTTCGTGACGCTTTTTGGCTCTGGGTTGTCAACCGTCACACAGGCCGCGTCTCTGCCATTTCCAACGACGCTCGGAGGAGTTCAGGTAACGATCAACGGCATACCGGCGCCGATATACGCCGTGAGTCCGGGGCAAATCAGCATCATCGTGCCGTTCGTGACGGAGACGTATAGCTTCGCGACGGTCCAGGTCATCAATAATGGAGCGAAGTCGAACCCGATCACGCTGTATACAGCCACGTCGGCGCCGGGTGTTTTCAGCACGTCGCAGAACGGTGTCGGACCGGCAGCGGTAACGCACGCAAATGGGGCCGTGGTGACTGCCGCCAATCCAGCCACGGCGGGTGAAACTCTGGTGGTATACGTGACTGGTCTCGGTGCCGTCTCGCCAACGGTCCAAGATGGCAGGGCTGCGCCTCTCAGCCCGTTGAGCACGGTAGTCGATCGGGACGTCTTTGTGGAGATCCAGGAGCCAAACGGCACACTGCACTCCACCGTGACGGTCTTCAAGGGACTCGCACCAACCTTCGCGGGGCTCTACCAGATCAACTTCACGCTGCCGGCGGGCGCCAACGCCGTGCCCTCGGGCCAGTCGTGGTTGAACCTCCACACGACGGACGGTTACACTTCGGAGGCGATGATCTTCGTTCAGTCCGACACCTCTACGTTCACGGCGCCCGCACTTACAAACCTATTCCCCGATCTCCCGAGCAGGCCTCGGCCAGTGTTACCGGCGAGACCTCGAAGGTAGCCGCTCAGACACCTGTCAAGCGCGAAAGTCGATACCTGGAAAGGCCACGGCAACCCTGCGCCTTCTTGGCCGTCCCATGCCAGGAACCTCCCCCGCCATCACCGTTTCAGTGGCTTCTTCCAGGCGGGTGCCCTCTCGGCGCGCTTGGGTGAGTGCCTGATTCAGGCCACGGGATAGAACGACGCAGGACCTTGACCGGTGTGAATGCCGAGCCGGCCCAAACCATAGCTGTCGCGAACAGCCCTACCGTCCAATA
>JADGNS010000463.1 GCA_017883355.1 Candidatus Solibacter sp. | reverse complement strand
ACAGCGGGATACAGATCCTTGCTGACACCGAAGTGTTGACAATCCACAAGGCCGCGGAGGCTACCCGTTGAAGTGCCGCGACTGTTCAAACTCCCGAAACGCCATCTGGGAAGCGGCGCGATGGCATAAAGCAAACTGTTGCGGCTGGGTCTTCTTCTCCGGCCTCACCACACCCGGCAGGCGTTCTGGCTGACCATGGGCTGGCCCGCCTTGCACGAAAATGCCTTTTGGAACTCCGGCGAGTTCTGTAGCGTGCCGTTCACGCGGTAGCGCCCGGGCGAGTGCGGGTCCGTCATGGCGCGGGCGCGGACTTCCTGGGGCGCGGTGTTCTCGCACCAGATCTGGGCGAATCCCAGGAAGAGGCGCTGCTCGGGCGTGAAGCCATCCACTTTCTCCGCCTTGCCCCGCAGCGTGTCCTGTAGCGCCATGAGAGCGATGCGCAGACCGCCGTTATCGGCCGTGTTTTCGCCCAGCGTGAGCCGTCCGTTGAGCTTGACGTCGTCTACCGCCGTGAAGCTGGAATATTCGTTGGCGACGCAGGCGGCGCGCTTGTCGAACTCCGCGCCGTCGGCCGCGGTCCACCAGTCGCGCAGGTTGCCGTCGCCATCGAACTTGCGGCCCTGGTCGTCGAACCCGTGCGTCATCTCGTGGCCGATCACCATGCCGGCGCCGCCGTAGTTGAGCGCAATATCGCGCCGGGGATCGAAGAACGGCGGTTGCAGAATGCCGGCGGGGAAGTTGATGCTGTTGTTCTGCGGGCTGTAGAACGCGTTGACCGTGGGCGTGGTCATGCCCCATTCGGTCTTGTCCGTCGCCTTGCCGATCTTCTCGATGCGCTGGTTGTAGGCCACCTGAGCGCTGCGCGTCGCGTTGCCAAAGAAATCGTCGCGGGCAATGGTCAGTTTGTCGTAATCGCGCCATTTCTTGGGCGAGCCCACGTTATTAGTGATGGCTTTCAATTTGACGAGCGCGGCCTTCTTGGTCTCCTCGGTCATCCAGGGCAAGGTCCGTATGTCGTCGGCCATGGCCTTTTCCAGGGCGTCGACGAGCTGGGTGATCTGCGCCTTGGCGTCCGCCCCGAAGGTGAGCTCGATGTACTTCTGGCCCAGAAGGTCGCCGAGTTGGCGATCCACCGTGGCCACGCAGCGGGCACTCCGCGGACGCTGCTCTTTGGCGCCGGAAAGGTACCGGCTCCAGAAATCGAAAGCCTCGTCCTCGAAGGCTGCCGGAAGAGTCGCGGCGCTCTGCCGCAGCAGGTGATAGGTGAAGTAGGCGCGCCAGGGCTCGATCGACGAGTCCGGCAGGTCCGCCGCGATCTGTTTGATGGTATCCGGCTGGCCCACGTTGAGCGTGTCGAACGCGGGCGCGCCGGCGGCCTGAAAATACTGGTCCCAGGGAAAGTTCGGGGCCAGCGCGGCCAGTTGCGGCCTGGTCAGGATGTGGTAGGTCTTGTTGGGGTCGCGCATGGACACGCGATCCATGGCGGCCTTGGCCAGAATGGTCTCCATGTCCAAAACCATGCGCGCGTTGGCGCCGGCGTTTTCGGCGGAGTCGCCGGCCAGTTGGAACATCTTCGTCATGTGGGCCACGAAGCGCTGGCGCGTCTCCACGCTCTTGGCGTCGGTCTTGAGATAGTATTCGCGATCCGGCAGGGAGAGTCCTCCCTGGCTCAGGCCCGCGATGGTGCGCGTGGAATCCTTGGCGTCCGGCCGCGCGCCAAAGTTGAACAGCACACCGATCCCGACTCGGTGCAAGCGCACCAGTTCGGCGACCATGTCCGCCATGTTCTCCATGGCGCGTATGCGGTCGAGTTCGGCCTGGATGGGCGCGATCCCGCGCTTGTTTGTGGTAGCGGTGTCCATGCATGCGGCGTAGGCATCGCCGATCTTCTGGTCGAGCGGGCTACGCTTCTCGCTCACCACCGCCGCTCCCTGGAGCACGTCCAGCAGAACCTTTTCGTTGTGGTCGCTCAGTTCCGTGAAACGGCCCCAGCGGGCGCGATCGCTCGGCAGCGGATTCCTGGCGATCCAGTTCCCGCAGGCATATTGGTAGAAATCCACGCACGGGTCCACCGACGTGTTCATGGCGGCCGCATCCAGACCGGATGCAGTCTTCTGTTGCGCGAACGCGCATAGCGCGCAAAGCGGCGCAATCAGGGCAAGTAGGGTTCTAGACTTCATATTCGTACCAGAAGCTCCGATTTTAGCGCAGCGCGGGGACGGTACACTGAATGGTTTATGACAAAGTTCGCGATTTCGCTATTGACAGTGCTGTCCCTCGCCCCGGCATACGGGCAGAAGCCGTTCGAGTTCTGGCCGGGAACCACTTACGATTCGAAGATCCCGACGGTGCGTCAGGTGCTGGGCTACGAGCCCGGCGATAAGGTGACCAGCCACGCCGGGCTGCTCAAGTATATGGAGGCGCTCTCCTCCGCCGTACCCACCCGCATCAAAGTATTCGAGTACGGAGAAAGCTGGGAAGGGCGGAAGCTGATCTACGCCGCCGTGGGCTCCGAGAGTAACATCCGCAAGCTAGGCGAGATCAAGAGTGCGATCCAGCGCATCGCCGATCCCCGCAAGACGCCGGAAGCGGACGCCCGCAAGCTCATCGCCGCGCTGCCCGCCGTGGTCTGGCTCTCCTACGGTGTGCACGGCAACGAGATTTCTTCCCCGGATGCGGCGCTGCTTACCGCCTACCACTTGCTCGCCGCGCGCAACGACAAGATTGTGGATGACGTGCTGTCGAAGGTCGTGGTGCTGATCGATCCGACGCAGAACCCCGACGGCCGCGACCGCTTCGTGAACTACTTCGAACAGGCTCGCGGCCTCACGCCGGACCCTAGCCCCGCCGCCGCCGAGCACAACGAGCCGTGGCCCGGCGGCCGCGTCAATCACTACCTGTTTGACCTCAACCGCGACTGGATCGGGCTCACCCAGCCGGAGATCCTCAGCCAGGTGAAGACGCTGCGCGAGTGGCTGCCGCTGGTGTACGTGGACCTGCACGAGATGGGCGCGGACGCCACCTATTTCTTCACGCCCGAATCCGACCCGTACAATCCCAACCTGACGCCCAATCAGCGCGCCAGCCTCACGCTCTTCGGCAAGAACAATTCCAAGTGGTTCGACAAATACGGTTTCGATTACTTCACCCGCGAAGAGTACGACGCCTTTTATCCCGGCTATGGCGCGAGTTGGCCTTTCTACTACGGCGCGCTCTCCATGACCTACGAACAGGCCTCGGTGCGCGGCCTGGTGGTGCGTCGCTCGGACGAAACCCTGCTGACCTTCCGCGACACCGTGCGACACCATTTCGTGGCGTCGATTTCGACGCTGGAAACCGCGGCGGCGAATCGCGAAAAGCTGCTGAACGATTTCTACCAGTACCGCGTCACGGCAATCGAGGAAGGCCGGAAGGAGCCGATCAAGGAGTACCTTCTGCCCCGCGGCCGCGATGCCGCCGCCACCGACAAACTGGCCGGCATCCTGATGGAGCACGGCATCGAAGTCAATCGCGCCACCGCGCCCTTCAAGGTGGGCGAAAAGGAATACGCCGCGGGCACCTACGTGGTGCCGATGGCGCAACCTTCCAAGCGTTTCATCCGCACCCTGCTCGACCCCGATACCAAGATGGACGACAAGTTCGTCGCCGCGGAAGAAGCGCGGCGTAAGTTGAAACAGCGAACCGAAATCTACGATGTGACCGCGTGGTCGCTGCCGCTGCTCTTCAACGTGGAAGCCGTCGCCAACACCGCGGTCTCGACGGGCAGCTTCGAGCCGGCCAGGCCGTCGCGCATCGTGCCGGGCCAGATGCACGGCGGCGCGGCCAGCGTGGCGTACCTGGTGCCGTGGGGCAATCAGGCGGCCGGACGCCTGCTCACCGCGGCCTTGCGCCAGGACCTCAAGGTCCACTCCAGCGACAAGCCGTTCACCCAGGACGGCGTCAAATTCCCCGCCGGCAGCCTGATTCTCAAGGTCGCCGCCAACCCCGCGGACCTCGGCGACCGCCTGGCGCGCCTGGCGCGCGAGACCGGCGCGGAGGTCTACGGCACCAACTCCGGCTGGGTGGAGGACGGAGTCAACTTCGGCAGCCGGTGGGTGGTCTCCATCAAAAAGCCGGCTATCGCGATCGCCTGGGATACTCCGGCGCAATCCGGTTCGGCGGGCGCCACGCGCTTCGTGCTGGAGCGCCAGTACGGCTATCCGGTGACGCCCATCCGCACCGCGCAGCTTGCCGGCACCGACCTCTCCAGGTTCCAGGTGCTGATACTTCCCTCGGGCGGCAACTATGCCGGCATTCTGGGCGCGGGCGGCATCGAGCGCGTGAAGAATTGGGTAGCCGCCGGCGGCACGCTCGTAGCCGTGGGCGACGCGGTGAGTTTCCTTGGCAACAGCAAAGTGGACCTGCTCGAACTCGTCCAGGAGAACGCGCTGCGCGAGGGCGACGACAAGAAGTCCGCCGCCGATAAACCCGAGAAAGACTCCACCCGCGTCCCCGGTACCGCCATCGCCAGCGAAACCGATTTCGATAAGATCACGCGCGCCGCTACCGAACTCCCCGACAGTGTCCCCGGCGCCATCGCGCGCGTGCGCCTACGCCCGGACTACTGGCTCACCGCGGGCATGGGCGATACCGTCTACACGATGGTGGAAGGCGGCGCCATTTACGCGCCCGTGAAGGCGGATAAAGGCATCAACGCCGCCTACTACGATGCCGCCGATAAACTCGTGGTCAGCGGCCATCTCTGGGCGGAAAACAAAAAGCAGATGGCGTTCAAACCGCTGTTGGTCTCCGGGGCCTCGGGCCGCGGCGTGGTGGTCGGCTTCACGCAAGATCCGAACTTCCGGGCAATCGGCGACGGCTTAAATATTCTCTTCTTGAACGCTATTTTCCGAGGTCCCGCCCACGCCCGATAAGAGTAGGACAGACCATCGCCCTTTGTGGTCTGTTGGGATTGGGCCTTCGGCCCGCGAAACTTCATGAAAAAAGTGGGGCAGGCGCTTTCGCCTGCCAACTCTTGATTCGAGCCAGCGGTTGGCAGGCGG
>JADGNS010000462.1 GCA_017883355.1 Candidatus Solibacter sp. | reverse complement strand
ATGCGGCTGGGCGATAGCGGTCGCCTGGTGGTGGGGCAGAAGGTGCTCGCCATCGGCAACCCGTTCCAGTTCGAAGGCACGCTCACCACCGGGATTGTCAGTTCGCTCGACCGCACCATCGAGACCGAGGAAAACAAACTGGACGGCATGATTCAGACGGATGCGGCCATCAATCCAGGCAACAGCGGAGGTCCGCTGCTCGATTCGCACGGCAGCGTGATCGGCATCAACACGGCGATTTTCGGGGCGCAGGGCAGTATCGGAATCGGCTTCGCCATGCCCATCTCACGCGCCAAGGCGATGCTCGAGGAATACCAGACGCGCGGCAAGATCTCGCGGCCCTGGCTCGGCCTGTCCACGCTCCCGGTCTCCGGCGACCTGGCGGAGATGCTGCAATTGCCGGCTTCCGGCGGTCTGCTCATTCAGGAAGTGGAACGTGGCTCGCCGGCGGAAGCCGCCGGTCTGCGCGGACCTACGCGGGTGGTGATTGTCAGCAATTTCCGCGTGGGCATTGGCGGCGACCTGATTACCGCCGGCGACGGCCAACCGATTCAGGATAAGGAATCGCTCAAGCGCCTCATGGATAAGAAACACGGTGGGGATATGTTGGAGTTGACGGTCTACCGCGGCGGGCGCAGCGAGAAAGTCCGATTGAAACTGGGAGAAGCCCCGCAGCAGTTCTAAAAAGCAGGCAACCCTCAAATGCGAAGGGCCGGTCATCCGCTGGGGATGACCGGCCCTTTTTAGTTGGTGAAACTACTGGGTGGCGCTAGCCATGATGAGTGGCGCCTCTGCCCGCACTTTGTTCTTGCTGCCTGGTGGCCGGCCCCGCCGCTTTGGCGTGATTTCGGAGATCCAGTTTGGGGGTCGGCCCGGACCGCGACCGCGGCCGCGCGCCAAGCGTTCGAGGCTAAGGATGGCCTCTTCGATTTGCTCCCGCTCCGCTTTCAGTTCGGCGAGAATTTTGCTTACGTCCATCAAAATAATCCTCCCTGCCGATTCCCATTCCCATTCCGTCTCCAGCCCCAGTTGAAACTACCACGGGAACCGCGCATCCCCACTCAGCATACTACCAAGATTCTACTCGAATTTGTCGAATTTACAAGTATAAATTTCCTATTTCGGGCGAAATCTCCCATATCAATCAAATGTACCGGTACTGCTGGAGCTGCTGGAACTGCCAGAAGAATATGCTATAACCGGCCCCTCTGTTTCTTCCAGTGATGGTAAAAAGGAAGGCCGAGAGCCATCAATCCAAGGCCCAGGAGAGACTCGCGCGGACGCTCGATTGCTGTTGAAAACAAAAGCACTCCGGCACCGATCACGAACAGCAGCGGGACTACCGGATATCCCAGGGTGCGGTAGGGCCGCACCATGTCCGGGCGCCTCTTGCGGAGCACCAGGACGGCTGCGGCGGTCATACCGTAAAGAATCCAACTGGCGAAAATAACTAAATTGAATAAATCGTCGTATTTTCCGGAAAGTACTAAAATACACGCCCATAGATTAAGCACGATAATGGCCACTCCGGGGGTATGATGCCGCGGGTGCACACGGCCGACGGCGTGGAAGAAGTATCCGTCGCGGGCGGCGGCGTAGGGCACGCGGGCACCGGAGAGAATGGAACCGTTCAGGGCGGCAAAAATGCTGATCATGGCGGCGATGGAAACCGCCGCCGCGCCCGGCGCCTGGAAGATTTTGCGCATCATCTCGGCGGCGACGCGGGTGCTGCCGGCGACCTCCGAGGGCGCCATGACATGGAAGTACGCGGCATTTGCCAACATATAGATGGCAATTACGCACAGGGTTCCGCCAATTAATGCGCGCGGCAGGTTCTTTTGCGGATCTTTGATTTCCGAGGAAACCATGCTGACATTGTTCCAGCCGTCGTAGGCCCAGAGCGCCGCCACCAGCGCCGCAATGAAGCCGGAGAAGGTGAGCGGCGCCACCGAGGCGGCTTCCGGCGCGTGCGCCTTGCCGAGCGCCAAACCGGCCACGATGATGGCCGCGATCAGCGCGACCTTCAGAAACGTCACCGCCACCTGCACATTGCCGCCGATCTTCACGCCGTAATAGTTCAGCCAGCCCAGGCAGAGAATCAGCGCGATGGCGAATAGTTGTCCGTATTGGATTTCGAGCGGTCCGCCATTGGGGCCGATGTTCAGCGGTACGGTGTAAATCACACCCTTCAAAGGCTCGAAAAAGGTGGTGAGGTAGAGAAAGAACCCGGTGGCGAGGGTGGCAATGGAACCGCTCTTGGCCACCCACATCTGGGTCCAGCTATAAAGGAATCCCCAGAGCGGTCCGTAGGCTTCGCGCAGGAAGGCGTATTCGCCTCCGGCCTCGGGGAGCATGGCGGCGAGTTCGGCATAGCTCAGGGCTCCGGCCAGGGAGAGTAGTCCGCCGCACACCCACACGGCGAAGACGGCTTCCACCGTGCCGACTTTCTGGATCATGGTTCTCGGCACCAGAAATATGCCGCTGCCGATCACCGTGCCGACCACGATGGACGCCGCGGCCCAGGGTCCCAGAGCGCGCTTCAGTTCCGTGCGGGGTGTATTTTCCATGGGCGGATTAATCCTCGGGGTTGGCATGAAGGGAGGGCAGGTGCGGCAAGCCTCCGACAGGCTGGCGGACACCGGCAGTCTCTAGCGGCATCGGCGCATCCGGGCCTTGGAAGAGCGAGGCGAGCAGGCCGACTCCAAAGGTGGTCACGGTTCCGATGAGCACGTACCAGGTCCAGGCGATGCTGGTGTAGAAGTGGATGCCGACCACGATGGAGAGGCCCGACGCCACGCCCGCGATCGCGGCCCCTTCGCGCGGCTTGCGGGTGAGCACGCCGAGCAGGAAGACGCCGAGCAGCGCGCCCATGGGAATCGATCCGATGGTGAGGCCGGCCTCGAGGACGGATTTCGAATGGCGCGCCCAGATGGCGATGGTCAAGAGCACCGCTCCCCAGGCAACCGTCGCCAGGCGGGCGATCTTGAGCGCCGCCCGGTCGGTCACGGATTTGGCGCGCGCGCGATAGAAATCCACCACGGTGGTGGACGCGAGCGAATTCAGCGCGGCGCTCAGGTTGGCCATGGCCGCCGCCAGAATCGCCGCGATGATCAGGCCGCTCAGCCCCGGCGGCAGGCTGTTCCAGACAAACTCGGGATACAGGTGGTCCTTCTGTGCGGGCGCGGCGAGGTGCAGATCGGCGTAGTGGACATAGAGCAGCACGCCGATCAACAGGAACAGGGTGAACTGCACCAGGATCACGACCCAACTCGCCATTAAAGCGGCGCGGCTCTGGCGCTCGTCGCGCGCGCTCAGCAGGCGCTGCACCATGAGTTGATCGGTGCCGTGGGTGGCGGTGGTGAGAAAACAGCCGCCCGCGACGCCGGCCCAGAAACTGTAGGTGCGCGAAAAGAATTCCATATTGGGCGCGAAGCGGAAATCGAAAATGGTGAGCTTGTGCGTCTCGCCGGCGACTGCGGCCACGTGCGCCCAGCCTCCCGGGATCTGGCCCAGGATGACCACGAAGCTGGCCACGGCGCCGGCCACGTAGAGCGTCATCTGCACCACGTCGGTCCAGATCACCGCCGTCATGCCGCCTTCAAAGGTGTAAAAGAGCGTGAGCAGCACGATGAGGACGATGGAGACGATCTCGCCGGTATCCGGCGAGAGATCGAATCGGACATAGAAATCCTTCAGCACGATGAAGATCACTATCGAGATGGCGAAGACGCGCACGCCTTCGGCCAGGGCGCGCGTCACCAGGAAGATCGAAGCCGTGAGCTTGCGCACGCGCTCGCCGAAGCGGCGCCGCATGAGCTCATAGGCGGTGAACATCTCGCCGCGAAAATATTGCGGGAGGAAGACGAGCGAGATCACGATGCGGGCCAGCAGGTATCCGAGAACGATCTGCAGGAAGCCCAGGTTGCCGGCGAACGCCAGGGGAGGAGTACCGATAATGGTCAGGGTGCTGGTTTCCGCCGATACGATGGAGAGGCTGATGGCCCACCAGGGTGCCGTGCGGCCGCCGAGGAAGTAGTCCTTCAGGTTCTTCTGCCCGCCGCGGAAGTGGGCGCCGAAGACCGTGATCGCGACCAGGTAGACGACAATAATCGCCAGATCGAAATAGTGCATGAGTGCGAATCGACTTCCTAGCATACCGTTTCGCGCGCCGGCAATGCCGGGGAAACATGACGCAATCCTTACTATTCCGGGATGGTATGGAGACACTCGCGGCATACGCTGTTCTTGGGGTGGTTGGGACGCGCCCCCGCCGGAACCGTCGTCTGGTATGATCTTGGATTCGGAACCGGGTGAAGGAAAACGGAGTCCAAGAGGTTGCGCCATGAAAATGGTTCGGCTATACTCCGCAAGTGTCCACCGCTGGCGGGTGGCTCGGTGGATGGCACCCAGTTTGCGGAAATAGATCGGCAAGCGCGTTCTTTAATTTCAAAGCGGAAGACAGGCAGGAGGCACACGTTGCATAGTTTTAATCGGACCTACCACAGGATCGCGGCGATCGCCGTAATGGGTGCCGTGGTTCTCACGGGCACTGTTCAGGTTGCCCGGGCGCAGGCTACGCCACCGCCGGCTACGCCAACGCAGGCTACGCCAACGCCGGCGGCCCCAGGCGCCCCGGCCGAGAAGAAGGTCAAAGACCAGGGCGAATACGACATCTATAATCAGACCATCAAAGATCAGGCCAATCCGGCGGCGTTGCTGAAGGATCTGGACACCTGGGCGCAGAAGTACCCGGAATCGGATTGGAAGGACGACCGGCTCTACTACTACATCTCGGCCTACGCCGGAACTAAACAGCCTGCCAAGGTCCTGGAGGTGGGTTCGGCGTTGATGGCGCGCGATCTGAAGAAAGTCTACGCAGACCCCAAGGCCGGTCCGCAGCAGGTGTTGACGGTTCTCTACCAGATGGCGGTGAGCATTCTGAACCTGCCCACGGCTTCGGCGGAGCAGACGGCGGCCGGCGAGAAAGCGGCGCTGGCGTTGCAGGAGTTTGTACCGACCTTCTTCACCGCAGCCAACAAGCC
>JADGNS010000461.1 GCA_017883355.1 Candidatus Solibacter sp. | reverse complement strand
CCGATTTTGGAATAGGTCCTCTCCGGCGCATTGTGGTCGGAATCATAGTAGAGCGCCGGGTCCCAACGGTCCGGTGCGACCTCGCTGACGCTGTAGCGCCCGGCGGTGATGTTCTTCCAGAACGCCGATACGTTCGGTGCATCGGGCAAAATGGCGCCCGTCCCCACGATTGCGATCGCTCGATAAGCCGTGTCCTGCATGGTCAATCTCCTGAACTGCCGCTGCCCCCCGGGGCGCGGGCTAAGAACAACGCGGACAGGCCCGGAGGGCTGTCCTACACCTGCTAAGCGCCGTGCGCGGCGGCCTTGACTGCCCGGCCGTAAAGCACGTCGGCAACAAAATCCATATCGCTAATCAACCCGAACTGGGCGCGGTGGATCGCTGGGAGATTCAGCGCCGCCTCGAAAGCGGCCACGTCGCCCGAGCTGGCAGCCAGCCCCGCCGGCTCGGCGCCGAGGATCCACCGCAAACCTTCCTGGGCTACCTTGAGGGCCGCCTCGCGCGCGAAGATCCGCGCGATCGCCGCCAGGGCCGCCGCATCAAACCGCAGGTTGGCCTTCTCGTTGAGCTTCCCTTCCGCCAGCCGTGCCGCGCGGCGCGCCAGGCTGCCGGCGCACTCCGCGTACGCGATCCATTCGCCCAGGCGCAGGAGAATGTGCTGGTGCCGGGTCAGCCGGCCCACGCGCGCCCGCTCCATGACCTCGGCCAGAGCGTGCAAGGCCAGAGCCGTGTAGCCGGCGCCGACGTTGGGGTGGCGCTCGTCGAGCGCTTCGAACTCCCGCGCCCGGTCGTGGTAATGCCGGCCGCGTGTCTTCAGGTGCAACTGCCAGCGGTCCCGGCTGATGGTCATCTCCATGATCTCGGAGGTGCCCTCGTAGATAGTCGTGATGCGCACGTCGCGGCTGATTTTCTCGACCATGTATTCGTGGGTGTAGCCGTAGCCGCCGAGCGCCTGGATGCTGGCCTCGGCGGCCGCGTTGCCGGCCTCGGTCGACATGTACTTGGCGATTGCGCCCTCGGTGTTCAGGCTGCCTTCCCCGGCGTCGATGCGCTCGCCGGTCTCCTCGATCGAAGCGCGGCCGGCTTCGAGGCGAGCCACGTTGGGCACGATCAGCTTGTGGGTGTAGCCCTGCTTCTCGGAAAGCGGCGAGCCGGCCTGGATGCGCTTGGCGGAGTACGGGATGGCCCGGTCGAGCGCCGACCAGCCCGCGCCCAGCCCGAACGCCGCCACCATCAGGCGCGTGTAGCCGAATACGGCCTGCGCCTGGAGCAGTCCCTGGCCCTCGACGCCGCCCACCAGGCGGTCGGCATCGACATAGACGTCGGTGAAGGAGAGCGCCGCGGTGTTGCTGGTGCGGATGCCGTGCTTGTCCTCGGGCTTGCCCTGCGCAAAGCCCGGCGCGCCGCGTTCCACGATAAGCCAGCTCGGACCTCCAGGCGTGTTCGCCAGAACGGTGTAGGCGCCCGCGATGCCGCCGTTGCTGATCCACTGCTTGCTGCCGTTGATCCGATATCCCACGACGCGGCCATCTTCCTCCACTCGGTCCGCCGTGGTTTGCAGGGCTCCCAGGTCGCTTCCGGCATCGGGTTCGGTGGCGCCGTAGGCGAAGAGCAAACCCTCATCGGCGATGCGCGAAAGCCAGATCTTCTTCTGTTCCGGCGTGGCCCCCACGGTGATGGGGTCGCTGCCGAGGAACGTCGCCAAAACGGCGGTGGCGACGCCCAGGTCGATTCGCGCCATCTCCTCGCAGATGCAGTAGACGTCGAAGGCTCCGCCGCCGAAACCGCCGAACTCCTCCGGAATAAACAGGAGTTGAATGCCCAGCTTATCCGGGCTGCACATGTGGCGCACGATCTCCAGCGGGCACTCATCGCGCGCGTCCAAGGCGATGAGTTCCTGGTCCGGCAGCCGCTTCTTGGCGAACTCCTTGAGCGATTTCACGCTCAGCTTGAGCGTTTTGGCGTTAATCATGACCGCCGCCTCTCTTTCCCGGTACGCAGCTTTCCTCGCGAACCTTAGATGCCAGCGCGGGCAGGAACTCCAGGATGTCGTCGACGACGCCGACGTCCGCCACGCGGAAAATCGGCGCTTTGGGGTTCTTATTGATGGCGACGATGAACGGGCTGCCCTTAATGCCCGCCAGGTGCTGGAACGAGCCGCTGATGCCGCAGGCCAGATAGACCTTGGGCCGCACCGTCTGGCCGCTCGACCCCACCTGGCGGGAGCGATCCATCCACTTGGCGTCCACCACCGGGCGCGAGCAACTCACCGCGGCGCCCATGGCCTCCGCCAGATCCTCGGCGATGGCGACATTCTCCTGCTCGCCGATGCCGCGGCCGATGGAGACCAGCACCGTCTGCCTGGTGATATCGACATCGCCGGTCTCGGCGGCGATCGTCTCCAGATACCGGCGCCGCGAGGTCAGCGCGCCAACTTCCGCCGATTTATCCACTACCTGCCCGGTCGCCGGAGCGGCTTCGGACGGCCGGAACGCTCCCGGGCGGATGTTCAGGACCGCGCCGGTCGAGAGGTTGCACCGGATATGTGTGCTGACCTGGCCCCCGAACTCCTGGCGAACCGCTTTAAGCCACTCCCCTTCCACGCCTTCGATATCCAGCACGTCCGGCACATACGCTGCGTTCATGCGGATGGAAAGGCCCGGCGAGAGATCCACGCCGAAGTGGGCGTGCGGAACCAGCAGGATGCTGCCCGCGGGCACCACGCTCTGCAACGCCTTGCGGATCAGTTCGGCGTTGGGGTAGGCGAGCGGCTCCTTGGCGATCTTCCAGACCTCGCGGTAAGTGCCGCGCAGGCTTTCGCAAACTTGATCGAGATCGGCGCCCCAGCCGGTGACGATGGCCGTACAGGGCTGCTCGGGGTAGATCTTGCGCGCCGCCACCGGCAACTCAACTGCCGTGTCGTCCGCGACGCCACTCTTGTGAACGATGTAGGCGAAGATCCGTGCCATTAGTTCAGCCCTCCTTTGGCCTTCAGCAACTCCATCATTTTGTCGATGACTTCCTCGCGGCTGCCTGCGAGCATGTCCGCGCCTTTGCCCGCGGGCGGCACAAAGTAATCCACGCGCCTCGCCTTCGCCGCAACTTCGCCCACAGCGTCAGGTTCGACGCCTAGATCCGATGCGCCGAGAGTCGGGATAGGCACGGACGCCACCTGCCGGATGCCGCGCATGCCCACGTAGCGCGGTTCGTTAATCCCGGTCTGGATGGAGAGCACGCACGGCAGGTCGATGGCGTTGATCTCCTTGCTGCCGCCTTCGATCTCGCGTCCGATCTTCAGTTTCCGGCCTTCCAGGACTTCGATCGAGGTCACCAGCGAGGCGAACGGGTAATCCAGCATGGCTGCCAGCATGCCGCCGACCTGGGCGCAGCCGTCCTCGGCCTGCACGCCGGTCAGGATCAGGTCGTAATGCTCCGTCTGCACGAACGCCTTCAGGACCGCCGCGATGCCCCGGCCGTCGGATCCGTTGAAGGTGTCGTCGGAGATCAGCACTCCGCGGGTAGCCCCCATGGCCATCTCCCGACGCAAGATCTCTTCGTCGTCTTCGCCGCCCACCGTCACCACCGTCACGTTTCCGCCGGTGCGCGCGACAATCTGCAACGCCTCCTCGACCGCGTAGTTATCCGGTTCGTTGACCGAATAGACCATGTCGTCGCGTTCGATGTCGGTTCCCGCGCCGTTGAGTTGGATTTCATTCTCCGAAGTGTCCGGCACTCTTTTTGCGCAAACCAGGATTTCCATCTTCCATCTCTCCTTACCCTTGGGTTAACTAACCATCTGCCGATCGACGAGTTCCGCCAGGTCGATCGCCGTCATCTGCCCTTCCATGCCCGCAACCTTGATGGCGTCTTCAATGTTGACCATGCAGAACGGGCAGGCCGTCACGATCACGCTAGCGCCCGCTTCCGCTGCCATCCGCACCCGCCGCACGCCCATGCGCTCATCCTCTTTGGCCTCGTAGAACAGTGCCAGACCGCCTCCGCCGCAGCAGAACGAGCGGTCCCGGCAGCGCTTCATCTCCACCCGCCGCAGGCCCGGAATCGAGTCGAGCACGTCGCGCGGGTCCTGGTAGATGCCGTTATGGCGGCCGAGGTAGCAGGGATCGTGGTAGGTGTACACGCCGTTCTCGACTGCATTTAGCCGGATTTGGCCTGCCCTCACGCCGCGGGCTATCAACTCGCTGGTGTGTTCCACCGGCGGGACATCCTTGTAATCATGCTTGAGGGCGTTATAGGCGTGCGGGTCGGCGGTGACAATCCGGCGAACACCGGAGGCACGGATGGCCTCCGTGTTATGGTCCCGCAGCGCCAGGAACAACATCTCCTCGCCGAACCGCCGGACATCGTGCCCGCTGTCGCGCTCCTTGGCGCCGAGGATGCCAAAGTTCTCCTGGAGACGGCCGAGGATGCGGGCGGTCGCGCGCCCGATCGACTGGATCCGGTTATCGTAGGAGGTGATGCTGTCGACAAAGTACAGGGTGTCCGCGCCAGATCCGCCGTCCAGAACCGGCACCGCGCCTTGCGCCCAGTCGGCGCGCTTCTTCTCCATCTTTCCGAAGGGATTCCCACGCCCCTCGAGAGCCTTGAGCGGCTTGTGAAGCGACTGGGGCGCCTTGCCATCCTCGATGAGGCCGCGGCGTAAATCGACGATCTTGTCGATATACTCAACAAACAGCGGGCATTCCGCCTCGCAAGCACCGCAAGTCGTGCAAGACCAGATCTCGTCCTCGGAGTAAAGCCCGCCAACCAAGGGCACGCCGTCCCCGGAATGGCCCAGCACGGGGTAATGCCGAAAAACGTAATCGCGCGCCTTGATCGAGAGCGCCCTCGGGGAAAGCGGCCGCCCGACCGCGTTGGCCGGGCACTGGTCCGAGCAGCGGCCGCAGTCCGCGCAGGAGTAGAAGTCCAGGATGTGCTTCCAGGTGAAGTCCTCGATCTTCTTGACTCCGAAGGACTGGACGCTGTCCAATTGGTCGTCGGGAACGCCCCACCGCACCGGCTTCAGCGTTCCGCGGTCCAACTTCGCAAA
>JADGNS010000460.1 GCA_017883355.1 Candidatus Solibacter sp. | reverse complement strand
CTCCCCCACTACTTTGCTAAAATACAAGGACCAGCTATGTTTCGTAGGTTTGTAGTACTCATCGCCTCCACCATCGCGGTTTGCGCCGCGGCGGACAACGTCAAGGTGGTCGAAGAGATCGCCGCCAAGGTCAACGGCGACATCATCACCCGCGGCGAACTTGCCAGAAAGCGTCTCGAGGCCGAGGCCGAAGCCAAACGCCAGGGACTGACCGGGCCCCGCCTCCAGCAGGCGGTGGACGACTGGGCCTCCAATGCGCTCCGCGAGGAGATCGACACCCTGCTCCTCGTGCAGAAGGGCAAGGACCTCAACATCAGCGTGGACGCGGAGGTGACGCGCCGCCTCGCCGAAATCCAGGTGGAGCAGAAGATCTCCGATCCCGATAAATTCCAGGCCTTCATCCGCGACAACACCGGCATGAGCTACGAAGATTTCAAGCTCCAGATGAAGAACCAGATGCTCACCCAGCGCGTCATCGGCCAGGAAGTGGCGCGCAATGTCTCCGTGCCTGATAACGAAATGCAGAAGTACTACGACGACCACAAATCGGAGTACGTGCGCAAGGAATCGCAGGTCTTCCTCAGCCAGATCGTCATTTCCACCGAGGGCAAAACTCCCGAACAGAGGGCCGTCGCCGAAAAGAAGGCCAACGATCTGGCGACGCGCGCCAAGAAGGGCGAGAAGTTCAGCGATCTGGCCCGCGACAATTCCGATGACGTCGAGACCGCCAAGAACGGCGGCCAGGTCGGCCCCATGACTAAAGGCCTGATGGACAAACCCATCGAAGACCTCGTCTTCAATGCCAAGAAGGGTTTCGTCAGCGATGTCGTCCGGCGGCCGGCTTCCTTTCTGATCCTCAAAGTGGACGAGCGCCTGGAAGCCGGGCAGGCGCCCTTCGAGGAAGTCAAGGCTGAGATTCAGGATCGCCTCACCCAGGCTAAAATGGCGCCCAAGGTGCGCGTTTTCCTCACCGCGTTGCGCGAGGACGCCTTCCTGGAAATCAAGGAAGGCTACATCGATAGCGGCGCCGCGCCCGCCAAGGATACGCGCTGGAAGGACGTCGCTCAGTTGAAGCCCCAGACCACCACCAAGGAAGAAGTCGCCGCCCGCGTGAAGCGGCACCTCCTCTGGGTGATTCCGGCCGGCACTGTGAAGCAAGCCAAGCCCAAAGTGCCCGACTCGCTC
The DNA here is from genome assembly GCA_017883355.1 of Candidatus Solibacter sp. Classification (GTDB taxonomy): domain Bacteria; phylum Acidobacteriota; class Terriglobia; order Bryobacterales; family Bryobacteraceae; genus Solibacter. The sequence goes on along the minus strand of JADGNS010000460.1, from coordinate 3,888 downwards.
GCCCCCGCGAAACCTGCCGCCGACAAAGCCGCCGCGCCCGCCGCCGAAAAGCCAGGTGACCTCGCCGCCGTTCCCGAGAAGAAATGAAATCGCCCTACGTAAACGAACTCAAGCCCAATCAACTGGTCGAGACCAGTTTCCTGGTCCAGTCCAAGGAGATCCGGCAGAAGAAGGGCGGTGAGTTGTATCTCTCGCTGTTCCTCGCCGACCGCACCGGCGAGCTCGACGCCAAAATGTGGGACAACGTCGCCGACGTCCTCAACGAATTCGAACGCGACGATTTCGTCAAGGTGAAAGGCATCATTCAGGTCTTCCACAACAAGCCCCAGTTGACCATCCACAAAGTGCGGCGCATGGACGAAAGCGAAGTCCAGTTCTCCGACTACTTCCCTTCGTCCAAACGCGATGCCGGTGAGATGTGGCTCGAACTGCGCGCCATCGTCGCCGCCGTGAGCAATCCGCATCTCAAAGGCCTCCTGGAGGCGGTGCTCGACGATGAGGAGATTGCCCGCCGCTACCGTCTCGCGCCCGCCGCCAAGCAGATTCACCACGCCTTCCTCGGCGGCCTGATCGAGCATGTCCTCAGCGTGTGCGGCATGGCCAAATCCGCCGCCGCTCATTACCCCAACATCGATTACGACCTGCTGATCACTGGCGCCATCCTCCACGATCTCGGCAAGATTTACGAATTAAATTACGAGCGCGCCTTTTCCTATTCCAACGAAGGCCAGTTGATCGGCCACATCTCCATCGGCATCCGCATCGTGGGCGATAAACTGCGCGCCCTGCCCGATTTTCCGCCGCTGGTGCGCTCGCTGGTAGAGCACATGATTCTCAGCCATCACGGCAGGCTCGAATTCGGTTCGCCCAAGGTGCCGCAGTTTCCCGAGGCGCTCCTGCTGCACTACCTGGACGATCTCGATTCCAAGATGGAAGCCATGCGCGCGCAGATCGAAAACGACCGCCAGTTGGAGGGCTGCTTCACCACCTACAACTCCGCCCTCGAGCGCGCCGCCTTGAAGAAGGATCGCTACCTGAATCCCACGCCCGCCGCCGCTGCCACCGCGGACGCGAAACCCGCGCCGCCGCCGGCTGCGCCGCCGTCCCGCCAGCCCGTCGCGGCCGGCAACTCCCTCATGGCCGAGAAAATGTTGCAGGCCGGGCTGCTCCGTCCCAAGGCAAACTGATGCCCAGGCCCGCGCGCGATGTCCCTCCGCCTCTTGAGTTGGCGTGCCTCAAGGCGCTCTGGTCGTTACGGGAAGGCAACGTCCGGGCCGTACAACAGGTGGTCGCTCTCTCCCGCCCCCTCGCCTACACCACCATCATGACGGTGTTGGACCGCCTGGTCCGCAAAGGCAAACTGACCCGCCGCAAAGTAGGCCGCGCCTTCATCTATTCCCCCGAAGCCTCCCGCGACTCCATGCGCCGCGCCGCCCTCCGCGAGTTGCTCGACGGCTTCTTCGATGGCTCCGAAGCCGAGTTGCTGGAGTTCCTCCGCCCCGTCGCCGTCCCCGCCCCCAGCGCCCCGCCCGCCCACGAGGACCGCCAGATCGACACCGTCCTGCTGTAGCGGGCGCACCGCGCGATGCCCCTCCTCTCCACCCTCTTCGGCGCCGCCTTCACCCTCGCCACCGCCTACGGGCTCGGGTCCCTCCTCATGCGCAAGCACCCCGCGCCTCCCGAGATCGTGCTCGCGATTGGGGCCGCCGCCGAGAGCGTCCTCGTCTTCCTCCTTCTCCTCTTTCATCTGGCACACTGGAGCGCCTTCCTCTCTCTCGGCGCCATTGCCATCCTCGCCGCGTGGCGCTTTCGCGGCACGCCCGCCCGCGATCCTCTGCGCATTCCCCGCGCCGCCTGGCTCGTCTTGCTCCCCTACGGCGTCTGGTATCTGGTCAACGCGCTCGCCCCTGAAACCATCGCCGACGGCACCACCTACCACCTCGGACTGCCCAACGAATACCTCCGCCTCGGCGGCTTTCCCGACCACGTCACCTTCTACGATGTCGTCCCGCAGGGCATCGAGATGCTCTATACCGTGGCCTTTGCCTTCGGCCGCCACGCCGCCGCCAAGCTCGTGGAGTTCGCCTTCTTACTCGCCACTCTGCCCCTGATCTTCCGCGTCGGCCGCCGCCTGGGCGCCACCGATCTGGCGTGCCTCGTCGCCGCGGTCTTCTACTTCTGCGCGCCCGTGGCCGGCATCACCGGATCGTCCTCCTACAACGACGCCGCCGGCGTCTTCTTCATGCTCGCGGCGTTCCATCTCCTGCTCCTCGGATTGCCGCAGGCATTCGAACCGGGCTTCGGCGGGGTACCCTCTGGGTCGCCGCCCTGCCAAGGCCCCCGCTACCTGCTGCCCGCTGGCGTGCTCGCCGGATTCTGCTACGCCATCAAACTCCCCGGCCTCATGGTCGTGGCCGGCGCGGTGCTCTTCGTTGCCGCGCAGCGCCGCTGGAAACCCGTCCTCATCGTGACCGCCGGCGCCGCCTTGATGATGGCTCCGTGGATCCTGCGCGCCGCCGTGCTCACCGGAAATCCCGTCGCGCCGCTGATGAATTCCGTGTTCCCCAATCCGTACTTCCACATCGCCACCGAGCGGGAATTGGCCGCCAACTTGCGTTCGCTCGGCGACGTGCGCCCCTCGCAGGTCCCCTGGGAACTCGCCTTCGGCGATCGCCTCACCGGCACTTTCGGACCCCTTTTCCTGGCGCTGCCCATCGGACTCCTCGCGCTACGGCGCCGCGGCGCGCGCCTCCTCTGGGCGTCCTCACTCCTCCTCGCCCTGCCCTGGCTCACCAACACCGGTGCCCGCTTCCTCATGCCCGCCGTGGCGCTCGCCGCCATCGCGCTCGGCATGGCGCTGCCCCGTCCGGCGGCGTGGGCCGCCATCGCCCTCCAGGCCATCCTCTGCTGGCCCCACGTGCTCGCTTCCTGGGAGACCCGCTACAGCTTCCGCCTCCACGAATTCCCCCTCGCCGCGGCCGTCGGCGCCGAATCCGAAGCCGCCTACTGCAAACGCAGCTTCGACGATTACACCGTCGCCCGCATGATCCAGCGCGCGACTCCTCCCGACTCCCGCACCCTGGCGCTCCTCTCCGTGGCCTCGGCCTACCTCGATCGCGAGGTCGCCGTCACCTGGCAATCCGCCGAGACCGATCAATTGCTCGACACCCTCCGCCTGGCCTCGGTGTACTCCACTACTCCCACCTTCGACTGGAAGGCCGTCTGGGGGGAACGCGTCCTGCGCACTCTACGCTTCCGTATGCCGGTCGCCTACCAGGCCGAGTGGGATATCAACGAAGTGCAGCTATTCTCCGGCGAAGACCGTCTCTTCAACAGCCCGCAGTGGACGCTCGGCGGATGGCCCAATCGATGGGAGGCCCCGCTGGCCTTCGACGGCAATCTCGCCACCCGCTGGCGCACCTGGGAAACCGTCCGCGCGGGCATGTACCTGGATGTCGAGCTCGGCAATCCGCAGCGCCTCACCGCTGCCGTGCTGGTCACCCACACCGCGGCTTTCCGCGTGCCGCTGGAGGTCCACGGCCTGGACGTGCAGGGCCAGTGGCATCTCCTCTCTAATTCGCCGGAGGCCATCCCGCGTCCCCCGCAGGACATCCGCCTGGAGGCGGCGCGCGCCATCAAGCGCGCCGGCTTCCGTTACCTGCTCGTGCCCACCGGCGTGGGCGGTAATGCCCCCATCGGCAACGTCCTCGTCGGCCACGAAGCCGAGTGGGGCATGGAGCGCGCCGGCGAAGCCGGCGGCTTCTATTTGTTCCGCGTAAAGTAGCGTAGCCTTTCAGGCTTCCCGCAAACCCGAGTCACACGAACATAAAATAATCTCCAACCCGCTGAACCACTGATAGTTACCTGTCCACAAGCCCTCACCGAACC
>JADGNS010000459.1 GCA_017883355.1 Candidatus Solibacter sp. | reverse complement strand
GTTGGCTGGACCCTCTGGATGGCGCTCTCACCATGGGAGAAGCGCGCCAGTGATCCAGCCAGGGCGTCGGGAGCGGGCACGCGTATGGCGGGCAGAAGGAATGTGAGCGGTGCGATCAGGAGCACGCCGACGGTCGCCGTAGTCCACACGGCGTGACGCACCGCGGCCGAACTGCGGTACAGTGCCAGACTCGCCGCGCCTCCGATGAGGAGCAGGAGGCTGCCTTTCAGCGTGAATTCGGCCAGCAGTTGCGCCCACTCGGCCGGGGCGAAGTACGGGGCCGGTATCATCTGCCCTCCTTTTTCGCGCGCTCGATCAGTTCGGAGAAGTTCTGTATCTCCTCGGGCGAAAGCTTGCCGGCTCCACCATCTATCAGGGCGGCCATCAACTTTTCGCGCGAGCCGTCGAAGAAGTTGCGGACCACGTTCTCCAGCACCGAGCGGCGCGCCCGCTCGCGCGACACGCGGGGTGCATAGACATAGCGCGCGCCTTCCTGAGTGTGACGAACGTGTCCCTTGTCTTCGAGAATGCGGAGGAGGGTGCGGATGGCCGTGTAGCTGGGCGGGTCGGGCAGTTCCCCAAGCACTTCCATCGCCGTAGCCCTGCCGCGGCGGTAGAGCGCATCCATGATTTGCCGCTCGCGGCGGCTCAGATGATTGTGGTTCGTGTCGTCCATGGGAGATTCTCTTACTGCCAAAAATTTGGCATGCCAAAAAATTAACACTATATTCGGACCGTGTCAACTGAAAAAATCAGGCCGCGTCGTAGGGCTTCCCATCTCGCGTCTGTCAAGTACTTGTCCACGACAAAACATTTACGGCTGGCAGGCTGGCGCTATACTGAGGTAGTGAGCGACTCAACTCCCGTCGGCTATCCCATCCGCGCCGTCTCCAAACTGACCGGCCTCAGCATCGATGCCCTGCGAGCCTGGGAACGCCGCTATAAGGCCGTCGTGCCAGACCGCACCACGCGCGGGCGTTTGTATAACGCCGCGCAGGTCCGCCGTCTCATGCTGCTGCGCGATGCCACCAAGGCAGGCCACTCCATTGGCCACGTCTCGAAACTCGAGGACACGCAGATCGAAGCTCTGCTCGCCACGCCTGCCTCGATCGCCACACCGCTCGATGCCGGCAGGGAACAGACGGTCCTGAAGCCCGTACTCGCCGCCATCGAGGACTACGATTATGCCGCCGCCAACAGCGAACTCGGCGTGCTGGCATCCCTGCTTCCGGTCCCCGAACTGGTGACGCGCGTGGTCCACCCCTTGATGGACCTGATCGGCAAGCGCTGGCACAACGGCACGCTGACCGTGGCGCAGGAGCACATGGTGAGCGCGCTGCTGCGCAACCTGCTCGGCGGCCTGGTGCGTCTCTACCACCCTCGCGAACCGCGCGTCCGCATCATCTTCGCCACGCCGGCCAGCGAACTCCACGAGTTCGGTATTCTGTGCGCCGCGATGCTGGCCGTATCGGTGGGCATCGAGGCGATCTACCTCGGCCCCAACCTGCCGGCTCCGGAAATCGTCTCCATCACCCACCGCCTCAAACCGCAGGCCTTGGTGCTTGGCGTCGCAGCCCCGGCCAGCGTGCCGGATTTGAGGGACGCGGTGGCCTTCATCGCGGCGCAGATTCCCTCGGACACCGAACTTTGGATCGGCGGGCGCGATGCCCAAGACGCCATCCCGGGAACCTCTCCGGACCGTATCACTTTCCTCGAGGACTTCGAATCCATACAACCGCAGCTCACCCGCCTCCTGTCCAGGTGATCGAGCGATCAAACAAATCGCGCCTTGCCGGTGTCAAACTGGGACGGAGTACACTGCATGCTCGAAGCCCGGTCGCTCACGAAGTATTACAGCCACACGCCCGCGGTCCGCAACGTCAGCTTCACAGTCCAGCCGGGCGAGATCCTCGGGTACCTGGGTCCCAACGGAGCCGGAAAAAGCACCACGGTGAAGATGTTGACCGGCCTGATCGAGCCTTCCGAGGGCCAGATCTTCTACCGCGGACGCAGTGTGTACGAAAATTTCACGGCTTTCCAGCAGCGCACCGGCTACGTGCCGGAGGAGGCTCATCTCTACCCGCATCTCTCCGGCCGGGAGTACCTGCAACTCATGGGCCGGCTGCGCGGTATGCCGCGCCGCTCTCTCGAACCCAAAATGGACGAGTTCCTGCGGGTATTCGGTCTCTGGGATGACCGCCATTCGCCCCTGTCCTCCTATTCGAAAGGCATGCGGCAGAAGATCCTCCTCTCCGCCGCCCTGCTGCACGACCCGGAAATCCTCATCCTGGATGAACCGTTCTCCGGCCTGGACGTGACTTCCGCCCTGATGCTGCGCACTCTCTTGCGCACGCTGGCGGGCCGGGGAAAGATCATCCTGTACAGCTCTCACGTTCTCGAGGTGGTGGAGAAGATTTGCTCCACGGTGCTGATTCTGCGCCAGGGCGAGGTGGTGGCGTACGACTCCATCGAGCGGCTGCGTGAACTCATGAGCCAACCCTCGCTCGAAGGCGTATTCGCCCAGTTGGCCCAGGTGGACGATGGCGACGCGGTGGCCAATCGCATCGCCGACGCCATGAGCTCCCGCGCAACGGAGTTGCACCCGGGATACACGGAGGTCGTGGCCCAGCCGCCGGACCCGCCGGAAAGCGCGGCGCAGTCCATCTCGCGGCGCGCCGCAGAGTTGGGTAAGGACGTCCGCTATGCCCGCCGCTCGCTCGCCGGCTCGCCGGGGTTCACCGCCGTGGCGCTCATCTCGCTGTCGCTCGCGATCTGCATCGTGACCTGCGCCTTCACCGAGATGAACGGGATGGCCTTGCGCACCATTCCTAGAGTCCAAAACCCGCAGGAACTGGTCGCTTTGCAGTTGCCGGCCTCGTATCCCAGCTACCAACGCTATCGCGCGCACGGCGACGTGTTTTCTTCCACTCTGGCCTATGTGGCGGCGGTGCCGTTCGGAGTTTCGCTGGGCGGGCGGACCGAACGCCATTGGGGCCATCTCGTCACGCCCTCCTACTTCTCCACGCTCGGCGTCCATCCGGCGTTGGGCCGGTTTTTCGACGCGGACGAGCGGCCTGGAGCGGTCACCCCCGTCGTGGTCAGCTACCGTTTCTGGCAGGAACAACTGGCCTCCGACCCATTCGCCGTGGGCAAGACGTTGCGCGTCAATTCGCAGTCCGCCACCGTAGTTGGCGTGGGGCCGAAAGAGTTCCGCGGCGCCTCGCCCATCCTCTTTGGAGCCGATCTTTGGATGCCGCTTTCGGTGGGAGAGCGCGTGGCGCCCGAGCTCGCCGACCACGCCCTGGAGCGCCGCGACCGGACCATCTTCCGCATGGTCGGCCGTCTACGGCCCGGCGTCACCATGTCGCGCGTGGAGGCCGAACTGGACGCTACCGCGCAGCAAATCGAGCAGGAGAACGGCGACGCCGCCAGCGCGCAAAAGGGCCGTCGCGTGCTCCTGGTGGAGGGCGGCAAGATGTTGCCCCTCCGCAAGCAGGACCTGCCGTTCTTCACTTCGTTTTTCACCGTGATGTCGGGCCTGATCATGCTCATCGCCTGCGCCAACGTCGGCAACATGATGCTCGCGCGCGCGGCCGGCCGGCGCAAGGAGATCGCCGTCCGCCTGGCGCTCGGCGCCAGCCGCGCCCGCCTGGTTCGCCAACTGCTGACCGAGAGCATGATGGTGGTTGCCGCCGCGGCCGTGCCTGGATTCCTGTTGTCCATCTGGCTCATGCGAATGCTGAGCGGCGTGCGTATGCCGCTGCTCATTCCGGTAACCTTCGATCTTCAGCCGGACGCGCGAGTCCTGCTGATGACCATCGCCCTCGTCGGATTGACGGGGCTGGTTTTCGGCCTCATACCCGCCTTGCAGTCCACCCGCACCGACCTTACCTCGGCGCTCAAGGAAGGCGGCAACGTCCGCCTGTCCGGGCGCCATCGTTTCAGCCTGCGCAATGTTCTGATGGTCGGCCAGTTCGCCGGTTCGCTGACCTTGCTGGTGATCCTCGGACTGCTCTCGATGGGCATTCAGACGACGCTGGGAATTCAGGCGGGCTTCAACCCGAAAAACCTGTACCTGATCTCCCTGGATCCGGTGCGCGATGGATACTCCGCCGCGCAGACCACGGCCTTCTTCCAAAAGCTCCTGGATCGCGTGAAGCTGCTGCCCTCGGTTACTTCGGCCAGCTTGACGGAGAGCGTGCCGGTCTCCATCGGCGGCGGCCGCGTCCGCGTTTCCACGCCCGGCGACTCCGCGCACGAAACCCGCACGGTGATCCGCCACCTGGTGGGCAAGGATTACTTCGAGACCACCGGCATCGCCGTCCCCATCGGCCGCGCTTTCCGCAAGGAAGACGAGACCAGCCAGACCGGCGCCGTCATCGTCAGCCAGGAATTTGCCCGCCAGTTCTGGAAGGCGTCGGATCCGTTGGGCCGCCGGATCGAGATTGGCGGCGATGCGCTCACGCCGTCCGGAGTTCTGCCCGGCTCTTTCGATTATCGCGTCGGCGCCGCGGGAGCCCGCCGCAGAATCTTCGAAGTTGTGGGCGTGGCGGCCAACGTGGCCGAAGGCCTGGTCGTGCAAGTGCCGTCCCCGGCGATCTACTTCCCGCTGCAGCCCGAGGACTACGCCAGGCCTCCGGCGCAAGGCATGACCCTGATGGTGCGCGCCGCCCCGGGCGCCGATGCGGTGGGCGCGGTGCGCCGGGAAATGTCCGCCATGGACGCCCACATCACCCCCTTCAACATAAGGAGCATGCCGGAGCAGATCGATCAATTCATGGCGCCGCTGCGCTCCAGTTCCTGGACCTATGCGCTCATCGGCATCTTCGGCTTGGTTCTCTCCGCCGTCGGTCTGGCCGGGATGACGGCGTATTCCGTGGCCCAGCGCGGGCGCGAGATCGGCATTCGCATCGCCCTGGGCGCGCAGCGCGGCAACGTCCTGGGGCTGGTGATGAAGGAGGGGCTGCTCCTGGTGACGGCGGGCTCGGCCATCGGGATGGCCGGCGCGTGGACCGGATCGCGCCTGCTCGCTGCCATGAATTCCAGCGTGGGCAAGGTGACTTCCACCAGCACCACGG
>JADGNS010000458.1 GCA_017883355.1 Candidatus Solibacter sp. | reverse complement strand
GCGCTTTCGCCTGCCAACCGATTTTTCTCGCCTTTTCAGGGAGCGGATGCGCAAGGGGGAGCCTTATGCCACCTCGATCACCAGCAACAGATCCTTAGCTTCTACCTGCTGCCCCGGCGTCACCAGTAACTGCGTCACCGTGCCCGCGATCGGCGCGTAGACCGTGCTCTGCATCTTCATCGCCTCCATCACCAGCAGGCGGTCGCCCTTCTTCAGCTTCTGCTTTAATTCCACGGCAACCGTAGAGACCACCCCGGGAATAGGCGCGCCAATCTGTCCTGGCTGACTCGGGTCGGCCTTGGGTTTGGCCTGCTCCTTCACCTCCAACTTGCGGTCGCGAATCGAGACCTCGCGCGGCTGTCCGTTGAGCTCGAAGAAAACGGTGCGGGTGCCGTCGGGATGCGGCTCGCCGATGGTCAGGAATTTGACCACCAGGGCCTTGCCGGGCTCCAGTTCCACGGACATATCGCTGCCCCGCTCCATGCCGTAGTAAAACTGCGGAGTGGGCAGCACGTCGACGTCGCCCCAGTTCTGGCGGGCGCGGGCGAACTTGAGGAACACGTCGGGGTACATCAGGTAGCTGAGCACTTCGTCGTGCGCGGGTTTGCGGCCGATCTTCTTCTCCACGGCGGCGGCGGTTTCTTCCAGATCGACCGCGGGCAGATGCGCGCCCGGACGGCCGCGCTGTGGTTTGGCGCCCTTCAGAATGATCTTCTGCAGGTGCTTGGGCCAACCGCCCGAGGGTTCGCCGAGCGAGCCCATGAACATGTCGATCACGCTCGACGGCAAGGTCAGGTTGTGGTCCGGCGTGCACTGCCCGAACTGGTGCATCGTCATGTTGTGATTGACCAAGAAGATCGCCATGTCGCCGACCACTTTGCTGGAGGGGGTGACCTTGACGATGTCGCCGAAGGCCATATTGACTTCGGCGTAGGTGCGGGCGATTTCATGCCAGCGCGCGCCCAGCCCCATGGATTCCGCCTGCTCCTTGAGATTGGTGTACTGCCCGCCGGGCATCTCGTGGAGGTAGACTTCGGCCGAGCCGGATTTGGGGCCGGTGTCGAACGGCGCGTAAAATTCTCGCACCACCTCCCAGTAATCGGCGCACAGGTTGAGCGCGTCGAGATCGAGGCCGGTATCGCGTTTGGTGTGCGCCAGCGCGGCCACGATGGAATTCAGATTGGGCTGGCTGGTGGTTCCGCTCATCGACGCGATCGCGGCGTCGGCCACGTGCACGCCGCTCTCGGCGGCCTTCAGAATAGAGGCCGCGTTCAGGCCGCTGGTGTCGTGAGTGTGGAAGTGAATCGGAATGCCCACCTCCTGCCGTAGCGCCTTCACCAGCTTTTCGGCGGCGTAGGGGCGGCAGAGTCCCGCCATATCCTTGATGGCGAGCGTGTGCGCGCCCATGCGTTCCAGTTCCTTGGCCATCTTGACGTAGTAGGCCAGCGAATACTTATCGCGTTTGGGATCGAGGATGTCGCCGGTGTAGCAGATCGCGGCCTCGCAGACGGAGTGCGTTTTGCGTACCGCCTGCATGGATGCCTTCATGTTGGGCAGCCAGTTGAGCGAATCGAAGATGCGGAAGATATCGATGCCCTGGGCGGACGCTTCGTAAATGAACTCGGCGACGGCGTTATCGGGGTAGGCGGTGTACCCCACGGCGTTGGAAGCGCGCAGCAGCATCTGGAAACAGATGTTGGGGATGGCCTCGCGCAGGCGGCGCAATCGCACGAAGGGGTCTTCGTGGAGGAAGCGCATGGTGACATCGAAGGTGGCGCCGCCCCACATTTCCAGGCTGTACAGATTGTGGAGTTTGTGCGAGACGAAGTTGGCGATGGCCAGCATGTCGTAGGTGCGCACGCGGGTGGCCAGCAGGGACTGATGGGCGTCGCGGAAGGTGGTGTCGGTGAGCAGGAGTTGCTTCTGCCCTGCGGTCCAGGCGGCGAAGCCTTCGGGGCCCAGGTCGCGCAGCAGTTGGCGGGTGCCGTGGGGAGCGGCGGAAGCGTCGTGCGGCGGCACCGGTGCCCTGCGGACGCGCCCGGGGACGGGCTTTCCGGCCACCTGCGGGTTGCCGTTGACGATGACGTCGGCCAGGTAGCCCAGCAGCTTGGTGGCGCGGTCCTGCCGCGGCACGAATTTGAACAGCGCGGGAGTATCCTCGAGCCAGCGCGTGTTGACATTGCCGGCCTGGAAATCCGGGTGGTTGACCACGTTCTCCAGAAACGGGATGTTGGTCTTCACGCCGCGCACGCGGAACTCTCGCAGGCAGCGGTCCATGCGCTGGCACGCGTGAGCGAATTCGCGCCCCCAGGCTGTGGTCTTCACCAGCAGGGAATCGTAGAACGGCGTGATCACCGCGCCGGAGTACGCCGAGCCGCCGTCCAGCCGGATACCGAATCCGGCGGGGGAGCGGTAGGTGTGAATCTTGCCGTAGTCGGGGACGAAGCCGTTGGCCGGGTCCTCGGTGGTGATGCGGCACTGCAAGGCGTAGCCGTAGAGCGGCACGCGGTCCTGCGCCGGCAGGTTCATCTCGGGTCCATGCAGGTCGAGACCTTGCGCGATCTGAATCTGGCAGCGTACCAGGTCGATTCCCGTGACCATTTCGGTGACCGTGTGCTCCACCTGGATGCGCGGGTTCACTTCGATGAAGTACCACTCGCCGGTGTCGGCATCCACCAGGAATTCCACCGTGCCGGCGTTGGTATAGCCGGCGGCGCGGGCCAGGGTGACCGCCGCATCGGCCAGGGCGGCGCGGATCTGGGGAGCGAGCGATACGGCGGGCGCCACCTCCACCACCTTCTGATGGCGGCGCTGCACCGAGCAATCGCGCTCGTAGAGGTGGAGGATGTTGCCGTGATGGTCGCCCAGAATCTGGACTTCAATGTGCTTGGCGCGGCGCACGAAGCGTTCCAGGAAAACCGCGTCGTTGCCGAAGGCGGCGGCCGATTCCCGGCGCGCCTCTTCCAGTTTGCCGGCGAAGTCTTCGGGTTTGTCCACCACCCGCATGCCGCGTCCGCCGCCGCCGAACGCGGCTTTGACGATCAGCGGGTAGCCGATCTCGCCGGCGATCTTGGCGGCCTGTTTGGGATTCGTGACGGCTTCCTCGGTGCCCGGGACGCGCGGTATGCCGGCCTGTTGGGCGAGGCGGCGGGCGGCGGTCTTGTCGCCCAGCAAGTCCAGCAGATCGGCGGACGGGCCGACGAAGGTGATGCCTGCGCGTTCGCAGGCGCGCGGCAGGGCCGGGTTCTCGGAGAGGAATCCGTAGCCCGGGTGGATCGCGTCCACGCCCTTCTCTTTGGCCAGCGCGACGATGCCTTCGACATCCAGGTAGGCTTCCACGGGTCCTTTGCCCTCGCCGATCAGGTAGGCCTCGTCGGCCTTGAAACGGTGCAAGGCAAGGCGGTCTTCCTTGGAATAGATGGCGACCGTGCGGAGCCCCAGTTCGTTGGCAGCGCGCAGGATGCGGATGGCAATCTCGCTACGATTCAGTGCAAGGAGTTTTTTCATGGACGGCGTGCGCGGAAAATAGTCTGCTTTTTGAGGATAACAGCAGGGACACGCCTGGTGCGCGTGGGGAGCGCGGTGGCGGGTGCTTTGTGGGGCAGCTTGGCAAGCTGCGCGCCGGTTGTCTACCGGCGCAACTGGCGCGCTTGGCAACCCGCCGCAGGTTTCCAACCTGCCCCACGGAGCGGCACTAAAGCGTGGAAACTAGTTGTAGTGGGCAGCGTTGATATCGGCGAAGCGCGCGTATTCCTCGGGGAGTTCTTCCAGCACGAAAATCGAATTGGTCGGGCAAACCGGGATGCAAGCGCCGCAATCGATGCAATCGTCGGGTTTGACGTATAGCTGCGGTGCTTCGGCGAAACCGCCCTCATCCTGCTTCGGGTGGATGCAGTCCACCGGGCAGGCTTGCACGCACAATTCATCCTTGGTACAGGTATCGGTAATTACGTATGCCATGGAAACCGGGAGTGCAATTCCCTTGCCAGCGCCAAAGAGAAGAAAACAAGAGGCAAAAATCGACAATTAGCGCGGGTGGGTGGGGCATAGCGCGCAACCGTGAGGCGACTTCGCGCACGACCCGGGCGGCGTTGGGTGGTGCCGTCTATCCAACCCGGGCTTTGCGTCCGGCAGGGGAAACGGTTTCGCTGCGCGCCGGCTTGCGTTCGGCGGTGGCGTTGAGACGGCGCACCTGATCCGTGACGCAGACCAGGAACATCGGCTGCCGGGCGTTCTTGAGCAGGTCGATGATGCGGTTGGGCGCCTCTTCCAGGAAAATGGTCTTGCCGTCTGTCAACAGATGAACGTCCGCGGATCCGGCCAGAGCTTCGCTGAGCCGCTTGCCCATGTCCTTTTGCAGGAAGCGCAAAACGCGGCGGATCTTCTGCAGCGAAAAGCCCTTGCGGCGCAATTCGGCGATCACCGAGATTTCGACCACTTCCTCGGCCATGTAGATTCGCTTGTGCCCGTCCTGCCGCGGAGAGACGACATTGCGTTCGTCCCACCACTGCAGTTGACGCAGACTGACGCCGCAAATACGAGCGACATCGCTCGAGTTATAGCCCTGCGCTTCAGGGGAGGATGCGGGCCGCGGTTTCCTGGCTTTCAACATTTTGCGCCACTTCCGTTTCGGATGTGAAAATAGGTGCCAACTTGGATTGTACATGCGCCACCGGCAGTGTCAATGGGCACGTTCAACAGAATAACAGAAGGCAAAACGCGGCGCGATGCCGCCCGCCAGTCCAAGGTGCGTGCACTGGGTTCGTGGGGCCAACCTGATGCCGCTCGTTTTTCCCAGGATCGGAATGCTGCGTAAGTTGTGGGGCGGTCCCCCCGGTCCGCGCGGGACGCCCTGTACCATTTAAGTAGACTCGGTCGCCCAACCGAGAGCGCCAAGGACGCCCTGCGCTACCAAGCGCCTGACGAGGAGTTGCGCCTCGGTGGGGAGTCCGTGAGGCACGTCCCGTGGGGAGTTTGCGCCGGGGAACCGAGCGCCAGTACAGGGATTGACGACGCATCACGGCAGGTCGGGCAAAGGAGGAAGTACGACAACACAAGCATATAGGTATCACGCAGGAATCGATTGGGCATCGG
>JADGNS010000457.1 GCA_017883355.1 Candidatus Solibacter sp. | reverse complement strand
CTGAACAGTCTTTTTCCGGGCGTCCACCCACGCCGGGAAGACTTCTGGATTTTCCAGCCAGACCAGCATCCATTGCGCCATCTCCTCCTTCTGCGTACGTTTCTCGGGCGTGCTGCGCGGCGTGATGGCGAGGAATTTCGCGCGGTCCTTGGCGGCGATCACCTGGCGGCGGCAGTACCGCGCGCGGTCGCGAGCGCCGGCCGCCAGCGCATCGCGATATACCTGTTGCATGGTGCGGAGCGTGTCCTCCAACTCTTCGAAGGTGTGCTGGCGAATGCCGGAGTAGGGTTGGTCGAAGGGCAGGCCGGTATCGCGCAACAGGTCCCGCAGATAGCTTTCCGACACCGGCGCGAGGTCCCGTAACAGGTCGTGCCAGACGGCTTCGGTGATGGCGGCGGGCTGGTTGGCGGCGAGGTAGTCGCGCAACTGCTGTTTGACGGATTTATTTGCGGAGGGCACGGCGGTAGCGCTCCACCGCGCTTTCGTGCGCGGCGATGTTGGAGGAGAATTCGTGGCCGCCGGAGCCATCGCCGCGAGCCACAAAGTAGAGCGAATCGCTATCGGTAGGGTCGAGCACGGCGCGCAGGGAGGCGAGGCCCGGATTGGCGATCGCCCCCGGCGGCAGGCCCGCGTGGCGGTAGGTGTTGTAGGGATGGTCGCTATCCAGATCGCTGCGATGGATGACGCCGCGGTAATGCTGCTGCAACAATGCGGCGTAGACGGTCGTCGGGTCGCAATCGAGCTTCATGCCGATGCGCAGCCGGTTTTCGAAGACGGCGGCGATGCGCGGGCGCTCCTCGGCCAGCTTCCCCTCCTTTTCCACCAGCGAAGCCAGGGTGACGGTGCGGTGCACGCCCGCCGTGGTGTGCAGGCCGCGCCAGGCCTCGCGGAACTTGCCGGTCATCAGGCGGCACAGGCGATCGGGCGTTGTGTGGCGGCTGAGTCTATAGGTATCGGGGAAGAGATAGCCTTCGAGCGTGGGAGCCTCCGGGTCGAGATCGCGGATGAGGGCGGGGTTGTGGGCGGCTTCCAGGAATTTGGGGGCGGGGAAGAGGCCGAGTTGCTCACTGGCGGCCGCGATATCGAATAGGTTGCGGCCCTCGGGGACCACGAGTTCGTAGTAGAAGATATCGCCGCGCGCGATGCGGCGCACCACTTCCATGGGGCTGGCGGCGCGGTCGAAACGGTACTCGCCGGCCTGTAGAACGCGGGTCCGGCTGGCGACGCGGGCCAGCAGGAAATCCCAACGCGAGCGTACTACGCCCGCGTTCACCAGGGCATCGGCGATCGCGCTGGTGCCCGTGCCGTGCGGGAATTCGACGAAAGCTTCGCCGTGGAAACCTTGATATGGCTGGTCAATCCGGTAGACGCCGAAGGCGCCGGCGCCGAGTCCCACCAGGGACAGGATGGCGAGCGGGCGCAGGAAGCTCATAGCGAATCCAGGTAGCTTTGCAAGAGGATGACGGCGGAGAGGCGGTCAACGGCGGCGGCCCGTTTTTCGATGCTGATGCCGCTGGAGCGCAGGACGCGCCCGGCCTCCACCGAGGTGAGGCGTTCGTCCCAGAGCTTGACCGGCAGGTGGGTGCGTTTTTCCAGCGATTCGGCGAACTCGCGGACCCACACCGATTGCCGCCCCTCGGTGCCGCGCATGTTGATGGGGTTACCCAGCAGGATCAGGCCGACTTCGCGCTGGCGGATGAGTTCTTCCAGGAGATCGAGGTCGGTGCGGATCCGGGTGCGGACGAGGTTAGGGAGGCCCTGCGCGGTGATGCCCAGCGGGTCGCTGATGGCCAACCCGATGCGGCGCTTGCCCAGGTCGAGGGCGAGAATACGGGTGAAGGCTGGGGTCAAGTAATTTCATTATAGACGCGTGCGTGTTACAGTCGAGGCAAGGGTCGTCTAACGCGCCGTGGCCGTCGTCACACAGCCTGCGTCCAGCACCGCCAGCGCCGCCAAGCAGGCGCATCACATCGCTATGCCGATTCTGGCGCTTGGTGTGGTGATTGCCATCCTGTACCTGGGGCGTCTTTTCTTTATCACCTCGCTGATCGCCCTCACCATCGCCTTCATATTGGAGCCGTTCGTGGCGCTGCTGATGCGCATTCGCTTCCCGCGCTCCCTGGCCAGCTTCGTGGTGTGTTCGGTGGCGCTGGCGCTGTTGTACGTCATCGGGCTGGGAGCGTATTCGCAAATGTCGGGTCTCTACGACGAGCTGCCGAAGTACGGGCAGCGCATCGGCGACGTGGTGGACGGCGTCCAGCAGAAGATCGCCGCCATGGAAGACCAGACTTATAAGGTGGTCGTGCCGGCGCGGCAGCGCCAGGAAGAAGAGCGGCGGAAGCAGCAGGAGCAGGCGCTGGCCGCCGCCAAGAAGGGCAAGAAGGGCGTCATCTCCTTGCAGCAGCCGGCCCCGGGAGCGATTCCCGAAGTGAGGATTCTGCAAGAGAGCACGCCCATCGGCGATTACATCTATTCGCGCCTGAGCTCGCTTTACCAGGTTGTGCTGATGTCGTCGTTCATCCCGTTCCTGGTGTACTTCATGCTGAGCTGGCGGGATCACATCAACCGCAGCTTCCTGCAGTTTTTCCACGGGGAAGATCGCCTGGTGGCGGCGCGCAGCGTGCAAGGGATTGCCGATATGGTGCGCGCCTTCGTGGTGGGCAACTTCGTGCTGGGTCTGCTGCTGGCGGTGCTGAGCTCCATGCTGTTTTGGGGGCTGCGCGTGCCCTACCCCATGCTGGTGGGTCCGCTGAGCGGGTTCATGAGCCTGGTGCCGTACATCGGACTGCCGCTGGCAATGATCCCACCGCTGTTCGCGGCGCTGCCTTTGAACGCGGTGCCGGTGTACGCGCTGGTGGTGGTGACGGTGGCGATGCTCCACCTGGTGGCGTTGAACGTGCTGTATCCGAAGATCGTGGGATCGCGAGTCCACCTGAATCCGCTGGTGGTGACGTTTTCGCTGATGATCTGGGGGTTCCTGTGGGACGCGCCGGGGCTACTGCTGGCGATTCCGCTGACGGCGGGGATCAAGGCGGTCTGCGACAACGTCAAGGGGCTGCGGGCGTTCGGCAAGTTCCTGGGGGATTGAAATCGTCTGGCTGGTCGTGTCGATCCGGCACGGTGACGGATCCGATGGGCCATGGCCTCACCCTGCCGCCACCTGCTAGACTCAGGATTCCGGCAAATGGCAGCTATTCCCGAATCGGCAAAGCTCTTCATGAGCGGGCTCATCGAGCGGGCCCGCAAGCTGAAAAAGACGATCGCGTTTCCCGAAGGCGCGGACGCGCGCGTGCTGGAGGCGGCGGCGCGCCTGGCGCGGGAAGGCGTGGTCCGGCCCGTGCTCATCGGCGCCCGGCCGGCCAATGCGCCGGAGGGTGTGGAGTTTGTCGATCCGGCGAACTCGCCTCTGGTGAAAAAATACGCCGCGCTATATTACGAGCGCCGGCGAGCCAAGGGCACTACCCAAGTGGAAGCCGCGGGCGTCGCGAAAAAGCCGCTGTACTTCGCGTCGCTGATGGTGGGGGCGGGCGATGCCGATGGCAGCGTGGGCGGCGCGGTCAATAGCACGGCGGAGACGGTGCGCGCGGCGCTGCATGCGGTGGGCGTGCATCCACGGGCGCGCCTGGTTTCGAGCGTCTTCATCATGGCGCTGCCAGATCGCGCCCTCGGGCACAACGGGCTGATCGCGTTCGCCGATTGCGCGGTGGTGATTGAGCCCAACGCCATGCAGATGGCCGATATCGCCATCGCCACGGCGGAGAGCACGCGCGTGCTGATCAACGCCGAACCCGTCGTGGCGCTGCTCAGCTTTTCCACCAGGGGCAGCGGGAAGGGACCGATGGTCGACAAGGTGGTGGAGGCCATGGAGATCTTGCGGGCGCGCGCGCCGGAACTGAACGCCGATGGCGAATTGCAGGCGGACGCCGCGGTGGACCTGGTCGTGGGCAAGAGCAAGGCGCCGGGATCCAAGGTGGCCGGGCGCGCCAACACGCTCGTGTTCCCGAGCCTGGAATCCGCCAATATCGGCTACAAACTAGTGGAGCGTTTGGGCGGGGCAATGGCCATCGGGCCGTTCCTGCAAGGGCTGGCGAAGCCGGCCAACGATCTTTCACGAGGCTGCTCGGCGGAAGATATCTTCAATGTGGCGGTCGTGACGGCGCTGCAATCGGAGACGGACTGACGGCACAAAGGCCATGTTGCCTTACCGGCTGATTTACCACGAACGCTACGATCTGCACTTGGGGGAACACGTCTTTCCAGCCAAGAAATACCGCTGGCTGAAAGACCGTATGCTGCGCTCCCGCTTCGCCGCACCCGAAGACTTCGTGGAACCCGAGCCGGCCAACGACGACGATTTGCGGCTCGTCCACGAGGCGGAGTACGTGACCAAGCTGCGCACCGGCACGCTCAGTTACCAGGACATCCTGCGGCTGGAGATCCCGTATTCGCGCCAGATGGTGGAGGCGTTCTGGCTGGCGGCCGGCGGAAGCATGCTGGCGGCGCGCCTGGCGATGGAGGACGGCGTCGGGCTCAACATCGGCGGCGGATTTCATCACGCGTTCCCGGGTCACGGAGAGGGCTTCTGCGCGATCAACGATATCGCCATCGCGGTCCGTCGGCTGCAGGCGGACGGGCGCATCAAGCGGGCCATGGTCGTGGATGTGGACGTGCACCACGGCAACGGCACGGCGGCCGTGTTCGCGGACGATCCATCCGTCTTCACGCTTTCCATCCACCAGTTCAATAACTATCCCAGCGAGAAGCCCCTGTCGAGCCTGGACATCCACCTGGCGGACGGGACGGGCGATGCGGAGTACCTCAACCGTCTGGGCAACGGATATCGCGCGGCGCTGGCCATATTCCACCCGGAACTGGTGCTCTACGTGGCGGGGGCCGACCCATACATGGAAGATCAGTTGGGCGGCCTTTCGCTGACGTTTGAAGGCCTGATGGAGCGCGACCGCCTGGTGATCCGGACGGCGCTGACACAAGGGATTCCGGTGGCGATCGTGCTGGCCGGCGGCTATGCGCAGAGCGTGGAGGACACCATCACGATCCACGCGAATACCGCGGCGGTGGCCAAGGAAGTCTTGGAGAAGGT
>JADGNS010000456.1 GCA_017883355.1 Candidatus Solibacter sp. | reverse complement strand
TCGCGCAACGCGTCCTGTTTGCGGTTGGCGCCGGCCACGTAGTAGAAATCGAAAGCGAACAATCCGGCGCTCAACAGCGTGCTGCCCAGCAGGATGGGCGCGGCCAGACGGAACAGACTCACCCCGCACGCCTTGAACGCGATGATCTCGTTCTGCTTGCTCATCACGCCGAAGGCCGCCAGCACCGCCACCAATACGCTGGGGGGCAGCAACTCATAAATTAATTGCGGCGACAGGAAGAACAAGTAAGTGAACATGGTCCACAGCGAGATGTTATTGCGCAGCATGTCGCCGATCAGCTCGAAGAAGTAGAAGATCAGTAACAGCGACAAGAAGCTGGAAAGCATGAGCACCAGGTAGGTGAGGAAGGCCGATAGGATGTAGGTGTCCACCAATTGCGGCAACAGCGGCAGCCGCCAGGAGGCGAGACCCGAGCCATCCGGGCCCACAACGCGCGCCTTCAACGCCTTAAAGAAGTCCGCCACCCGCGCGCGCAGGTCGCCGAAGAAATCGCTGTCGCCGGGTTTTTCCAGGCGAGCCAGAAAAATCAGCCCCGCCACGAAGAACACCGCGTTGGGCAGCCATAGGGCTACCGGCACAGGGAGCGTCTTCTGGCGCGCCAGGCCGAGGAGCGAAACAAACGCCAGGTAATAGCAGAAGAAGGCGACGAAAACCGCCGTGACGTAGCCGGAGGCGCGTCCGCCCTTGCGCGTGGCGATGCCCAACGGAATGCCCACCATGGCGAGCATCAGGCACGCCACCGGCAGGGCGAAGCGGCGGTGGAGTTCGATCTGGTACTCGATCCAATCCGGTTTGTCGCGCGGGTAGGCCATCAACTGGCGGGTGCCCATGCCGACGGAGCGCAACGGAGTCCAGGAGGGCGGCGAGGCATCCAGCGCCTGCTGGCCGGTGGGCGCCAGGGTGTCGTGCGATATCTGGTCCTTGCTCATTTCGTGAGTCGAGTAATTGCGCAAGGAGAGCTGGATGCGATTGTCCTTAAAGTCGGGGAAGGCGATGGCTTCCTCGGCCACGGTAATCAACGGCCCCTGGGCCTTATCGCGCATGCCGCTGGAACGCTTCTCCGGCGGCGCCACGTCGGCCCAGAAAATGTGGCGCCAGACTCCGCCGGGGCGGACATCGCCCACGTAGAGAATGGTGTTGGGAAAATTCTCCACGAACACGCGCGGCGTAATATCGGCGCTGAGTTGGGTAGCCTCCAACCGATTCTTGATGTCGGTGTATTTGTGAATCGAATACGGCGTGAGGCGCAGGGTGGCCAGCGCCGCCACGCCCGTGCCCAGAGCGGCGAACAGCAGCACGGGGGCGATCACTTTGCGGCTGGAGACGCCGGCGGCGCGCATGGCCGTGATTTCCCCGTCCGCCGCCAACCGGCCCAACCCGATCAGGATGCCCACCAGCACGCCAAACGGAATGGTGAAGGGCAGCACGCCGGGAATGGCGAGAGCGAACAACTGGAGCACGAGGCTGGTATTGGCGGTGGTGCTTTTCACCAGCAGCTCGAAAATCGGGTCCACCTGGCGCAGGTAAAGAATGAAGGTGGCGAGCAGCGTGCCGAGCAACGCACTCGAGAAGATTTCGCGAAAAATGTACCGGCCCAGGAGCCGCAGCACAGTCCCTATCCCCTACCGCGTCATATCCGGCGCGGAAACCACCGGCAACTTCGGAAGTTCTTCTTCCGCCGGATGCAATTCCAGGTCGTCGATCAGGATCGAGGGGGCCACCACGCAGGTCTCCGCCGTGAAGCCGCCGCCGCCGATCATGGCAAACGGCGCGGTGTTGTCCATGTACTCGAAGGCGGCGCTATCGTCGCCGGCCGCCAGAATGTCTTTCAGGGAGCGCACATTGAATCCGCGGAAGCGCATGCCGCGCACCAGTTCCTCGCGCCCGTCCCCATAAATCTTGTAGACCAGGATCGGCATGCTCAGCGGCCGGCCGCCCTGCTGCCCGCCCATCAGGCGGCGCACTTCATCCATGCCGGCCGTGGAAGGGAAATCCATCTTGCGCACGATGATGCCGTACGGTTTGTTGCGCGTGCGGCACAGCTCGATCAGTTTCTTCTTCAGCTCGGCAACGGTCACCGGCTCGCTGGTGCTGACAAACAGGTTGCTGATGGCGGCCGCGCTGGAGCCGTAGCTGCCGGGAAGGCGCGCGCGCCCGTTGGAGCCTTCGTACCCGCGGACCGGCTGCCGTGTGAGCAGGTAGTTCTTCAGCACGCCCTTCTCAATCAGCCGGAGCGGCTTCGGCGGCACGCCCTCGCGGTCCACGGTGTAGCTGCCGAACAGGGGACGGCCGCGCCATTCCTTCTGCGTGGGGTCGTCCACCACGTCGAAGGTATCGGGCAGGACGCGCGCGCCCATGCGTCCATCGAGCTCGCTGTTCTGCGCCGCGCCGCCGCGGCCGCCATCGCCCACCGGGCGCCGCGTGAGCGAGAGATTGCGCGCCAGCACTTCGGCGAAAATCTGCGCGCCCGCTTGCCCCTCGAACAGTACCGGGCCGCTATAGTCCTCGCCCTTGGGCGCCTTGGCGAGCGCCACCACGTTCTCCGCCAACTCGGTGATGCCGCGGCGCAGTTCGGCTTCGGGTGGCAGATGCACGACGTCCACCGCGTGGAAGGCCACCGCATCGCGCAGGCTCATCCCATCGGCAGCCTGCGCCACGGCGCGCGCCCGCAAGAGCGCCACGCTCTCCGGTGCGCGCACTTCCGTGCCCTCGGAGTTGACCAGGTGCAAGCCGCCCTCGCTCGCTTCCAGTTCGACGCCCGAGTTCTTGACGTCGGGATAATGCGCGAAAATCGCCGACAACGTACGCACCCGCGAGGCCCATTGCTCCTCATCCAGCACCAGGCGCTTGATGGGCCGCAGCGATTTCACCGGCTCGGCATGGGCGAAATCGTTGAGCTGCTCGTTCTGCTGAATGTTGCGCATGGCCGCCCGCTTGCGCGAAATGCCCTCCACCGCCGATTTGTATGCCGAATCTGCCATCAGCCAGAAGTAGCGCCGCAACAGCGGGTAGGAATCCTCCAGCGGAAAGCGCTCCAGATCGTATCGCGACCCGCCGAAACCGCCGGCGTAGTTGCCGTTGTCGAATTTGTAATCGCCCACACGCACGTGCACATCGGGCGAGCGGAAGCGTTCCTTGCGCCGCGAAAGCAGGCCGCCCAGATTTGCCGACACCGAGAAGCTCTCCTCCTCGTCGATCGCGTACTCGATGAAGTAGGGCGCTTCCAGGTTGGCCAGCGAGAGAGTGCGCGCGCGGGCGATCTCATCGCGCATGGCCTGGAAGACGGGGTCCGGCGGGGGGGCTTGGGCGGTCAATATGCCCAGGGCGGCGAGAGCGATCAAGCCCGCGGCGGTGGCTAGCTGGAGGCGCGGGGGGCGGGGACAGACAGGACTGCCAGCGAATTTCCGGCAGAAGGCGCCGGAAATCCAGGGCAGTCTTGTCAGTCCCTGGAGGTGTTTCATTTGGCGCCTCCCTTGTTGTTCTCCATGCTGGTGGGTTCGGGGAGCAGCGGCGGCCGGTCGTTCGACTTGGCCTTCTTCTCGATTTCGATCTCCGACACCAGAATCGCCGGCGACACGGCGGAAACCGGCACGCTGCCCGATTCCGCGCCGCAGTAGCCGTTGAAGACTTCCTGCTTGTCCGACGTCGCCAGGATTTTGGAGAAGCTGGAAAGCGGCGTGCCCACGATATCCGCGCCGCGCACCAGTTCGTCGGGGCGTCCGTCGGTGTAGACCCGGTAGACGATCACCGGGATCACCTTGAACGCCTGCAAACCGGCGCGCTGCGTGGTGGTGAATCCGCCCGTGATATCGCGGAAATACAGGCCGTAGGGCTTGTTCTGTTTCTTGACCTCGTCGAGCAGCATCTGGCGCAGGCGGGCGTCGGAGACCGCGTTGGTGGATTCCACCAACAGGTTGCTCTGCCGCGACACTACTTCCAGTCCGGGCTGCCGCCGCCCGTGCCCGTTGGATTTCTCGAAGCCCTTGATGGGCGCGCGCGACATCAGGAATGTCTTGAGCACGCCCTTGTCGACCGCCGTGATGGGGCGCGCCTTGACGCCTTCATCGTCGTAGTCGTACCAGCCGTTGAGGTCGATGCCTCCGGCCTTGCGGCGCGTGGGGTCGAAGATCACGCTGAGGAAGTCGGGCAACACCTTGGTGCCGACACTCTTGGTGAACGTCTGCCCTTCGCTTTCGTCCTTCTGACGGTGCCCTTCGACGCGGTGGCCGAAGATCTCGTGGAAGAAGACGCCGGCGGCGCGGCCGGAGAAGATCGCCGGGCCGACAAACGGCTCGGCCTCGGGGGCCTTGAGAAGTCTGGAGACGTCGTTGGCCACCCGGTCGATGGCCGCCATAACGACCTTCTCGTCCGGCAGCCCCGCTTCCTCCACCGCCTCAAAGGTCTCAAACGAGCTCACGTCGGTGCCGTCCGCGGCTTTGGCCGTGGCGCTGATCACGAGGCGCGCGAAGCCGCGCCCGTGGGCCACGCGCGAGCCTTCGGAATTCACCAGGTAGCGCGTGTCCGTCTGGCACAGGACGGTGACGTGGGACGTCAGCACGCTCTGGTAATTCTGGAAGCGGGCCGAATACTTGCGAATCTTTTCCTGCCACTGGGCCTCGGTGAATTTCAGCTTGCCCGGAACCTGCACGAAATTGGCGGCTGCCTCGGAGGAGAAATCGTCGGAGTCGTCGGCTTCGGCCACCTTGACCTGGGTGTTGGTCTTGATGCGGATCAGCCGCTCCGCCGCCGCGCGATAGGCGCGATCGGTGTCCAGCCACAACCGGCGTTTGATGGAGTTGACGTTGTCCTCGAAGGAGACCAGCACCCCCGACGTGACGCCCGCCCCCCGATCGCCACGCACCCGGTGGTAGTTATCCAGCTTCGGGGTGCCGACCCGGACGGAGACGTCCAGGGCGCGGCTCTTACTGCCGCTGGTGGAATCCACCGTACCCAGCGTGCCCGTCACCGAGCGGAATTCCTGCTCGGTGATCTCGTAGCTCAGGAAGTACGGAGGTGGGTCAGCTTTCTCCTTGAGAGCGCTGAAGTTGCGGTTTAGTTCCTGGGACATGGCGTCCAACAGGAC
>JADGNS010000455.1 GCA_017883355.1 Candidatus Solibacter sp. | reverse complement strand
CCACGGAAGCCGGCCCAGGCCGTCCCGGCGGCCACCAGGAGGAACAGCGTCGCGGTCATCAGTAGCAGCATGCCTACACCTCGAAGGTCACAATTTTCTTGATGATCAGATACCCCAGAATTTGCAGCGCCAGGGTGGCCGCGACCAACTGATGTCCCACCGGGTCGTCAATGAAGAAGCGCGCGTATTGCGGATTGACGACGAACATCAGCGCCGCCACGATGCCCGGGATGGCCGACAGGACGCGGCCGCTCATCATTCCCTGCGCGCTCGCCGCCCGGATGCGCGCTCGCAATTTGAAGCGCTCGCGAATCAATTGCGCCAGCTTGTCCAGCACCTCCGCCAGATTGCCGCCGGTGCGTTTTTGCAGCAGCACGGCGGAAACGAAGAACTGCACGTCCATCGAGGGCACGCGCTCGGAGAGCTTGCGCAGCACGATCTCCAGCGGCTGCCCCAGGTTCTGCTCTTCGAAGGCGCGGCGGAGTTCGCCGGCCAACGGGTCGCTGAACTCGCGGTACGCCATTTCCATGGCCACCGAGAAAGCGTGCCCGGCCCGCATGGAGCGCGAGACGAACTCCAGAAAGTCGGGGAATTGCTCCTCGATCTTCTTCACCCGGCGCCGCGACTTCCAGCGCACATACCACAAGGGCGCGAGACTCAGCACCGCGCCCGCGGCGAAGGCCACCAGCGGCTGGGTGTTGCCGGTGACTACGGTGGCCGTCAGGAAACCCGCCACAAACAGCCCGATGGTCCATTGCAGCAGGCGGGCCGGCCGCCACCGGAGCGCCGCCGTCTCCAGCAGGCGGGCGACCCTTTCCCGGAGCTTCAGGGCGTCCAGCAGCCGGCCCGTCATCAGGCCGCGCACCTCGCCGGCGGCTTCGATGAGCCGTGGACGGCCGCGTTCCGGACTCTCTTTTTCCGCCGTCCGCGCCGCCAGCCGGCGCACCGCCAGCGTCGTACTCCGATGCTCCAGGTGCCGCCAAAGCAGGGCGTACGTCAATACTCCCGTAACCGCCGTCACCAGGAAAAGGGCCCCCATTACAGATCTCCCACGTCGAGCATCTCGTCGAAGATCTCCGCGGGGAGGCGCAGCCCGGCGGCCAGCAGCTTCTCATTGAACTTCGGCAGGATCCCGGTGGCGGAGAAGCGGCCGCGCACTCTGCCGTCCGGCGTCAGGCCGCGTTTTTCGAACACGAAAATATCCTGCAGGGTCACGATGTCCCCTTCCATGCCGGTGACTTCGGTGATGCTGGTCACGCGGCGCGTTCCATCGGTCAGCCGCGTGCACTGCACCAGGATGTTCACCGACGAAGTGATCTGCTGGCGGACGGCCGTCAGGTGCATGTTGGCATTAGCCAGCGTCACCATTACCTCCAGCCGCGAGATGGCGTCGCGCGGCGTATTGGCGTGCACCGTGGTCAACGAACCATCGTGACCGGTATTCATGGCCTGCAACATGTCGAGGGCCTCCTCGCCGCGCACCTCGCCCACGATGATGCGGTCGGGCCGCATACGCAGGCTGTTGATCAGCAGTTGCCGCTGGCGAACCGCCCCGTGGCCTTCCAGATTGTCGGGACGGGTTTCGAGGCGCACCACGTGGGGCTGCTTCAACTGCAGTTCGGCGGCGTCCTCAATGGTGAGAATGCGCTCCTTGGGAGAAATGAACCAGGAGAGCGCGTTCAACAAGGTGGTTTTTCCGGCGCCGGTTCCGCCGGAGACGATGATGTTCAGCTTGGCCTTCACGGCGGCTTCCAGCAGGCGCATCATGCCGCGCGTCAGCGCGTTCCTGGCCACCAGGTCGTCCGGCATCAGCTTGTCGGCGCTGAAACGGCGGATGGAGAGCACCGCGCCGTCCACCGCCAGCGGCGGGATGATGGCGTTGACCCGGGAACCGTCCAACAGCCGCGCGTCCACCATGGGGTTGGATTCGTCCACGCGGCGGCCCACCTGGGAGACGATTTTGTCGATGATGCGCAACAGATGCGCATCGTCGTGAAAACGCACGTTGGTCAGTTCCAGCAGCCCTTTGCGTTCCACGTAGACCTGCCGGGGACCATTGACCAGGATGTCGGAGATGCCCGGGTCCTGGAGCAGCGGTTCGAGCGGCCCCAGGCCGAAAACCTCGTGCAGCACCTGATGGCTGATGCGCTGTTTTTCGGTGGCCGTGAGCAGGTTCGGCTCCTCCTCCACGATGGCCAGCACGGCTTGCCGCACTTCGGCGCGGATGCGGTCGTCATCGATTCCCGACAGCGCCTCCAGGTTGATCCGCTCCAGCAGCTTGCGGTGCAGGGTGAATTTCAGTTCCTGGTATTCGGGCTTGAACTCTACCGGGCTGGCCGGATTGTCCGGCTGGCGCTGCTCCCAGCTCGATTTGACGGTAGGCGCGGGGCTGACGGCGGTCATTTGGCTTCCTGTTCCCGGGAAAAGACTTCCACCTTCTTGACGGTTCCGCGGATCATGATCATCTGTTCGGGCTCGGCCGCGCGCGCCACAGGCGGCGCCGCGGGCGCCGCGGCAGCCACCGCTATGGGGGCCGGCGAAGGGGCTGCCGCCCTGCGGGGCTTCGGCGGCGGCTCCGCTTCGGTAGGGTGCAGCCCGTAAAGGTCGTGCAATCCTCGCCCGCGCGTGGCCACCGTCACCCGGTCGGTGGAATTGCGCAGCACCAGTTGAATGCGCCCTTCGATATTGGCCAGCGTCAACGCCTCCGCCTCCGCCGGACTGACCAGCAAGGTCACCACCGGAGTCACGATCGGCTGGCTCTTGCCGTCGGTCTGAATACTCTGCCCGGCGGAGAGCACGGGGATGTTTTGCAGCACGGTCTGGGTCTCGGCATCGTTGCGATTGGGCGGCTTGCCGGTGACCAGCACGTCCACCCGCATACCCGGCAGCACGAAGCCGGCCACCCCCACGACATCGTTGACGCGCACCGAGATGGCGCGCATTCCGGGCGGAATCAAGGGCCCCAGACCTACCCCGCTGCCCTTGATCGCTACCCGCGACTCCACCACCGGCTCGCCGGCCTGTATGGCGCTGATCACCGGCCGGTCCAGGGTATCTTCCACCCGCGAGAACGCCCCCGGCGGAAACAGGTTCTCCGGCACGCCGCGCAGCGCGACGGAGTCGCGATCTACCGTGCGTCCCACGTCCAGCGCCCTGATGGCCACCACCACCTGCTTCTGCGCGGCGGCGCGTCCGCGGCCGCCCGCGCCGCCGGCCAGTTTGTAGAAAACGCCGGACACTACCAGCGCCCAAGCCAGACTCACCGACATCACCATCACAAATCGCCGATCGAAACGCATCAGGAACCTCCACCCCTCGGACTCTCCCCGGAAACCTGCCTTGGTGGGACAGGCTTCAGCCTGTCCCTCGGAGCGCAGCCCGGACTCTTTTCCTCAGCGGCCGCCCGCTCGCCCCATTTCCCATCCCCGAAGCCGGCAGGCATCGCTCGGCAGCGGGTCATGGCTGGACCTCCGCTGGCCGCCTCTTCGTTTGGTGGGGCGGCCCCCATGGTCCGGGCTCCCCTCTGGGGATGACGCCCCCGCCGGCTGGCGGAGTCCGCACGACGGCGATTTCGTTGGCGGGAAGCGGGTCCACCGGCA
This sequence comes from Candidatus Solibacter sp., assembly GCA_017883355.1. Classification (GTDB taxonomy): domain Bacteria; phylum Acidobacteriota; class Terriglobia; order Bryobacterales; family Bryobacteraceae; genus Solibacter. The sequence continues at coordinate 1,511 of JADGNS010000455.1, read as the reverse complement.
CCCGCGCGCTCGCGGCCCCCACGTCGCGCGCGTAGAGCACCGCCACGGAATCCATATAGACCCGCCGCCATTGGGGTTCGCGGTCGAGCGCCGTGCTCAAGGCCCAATCGCGCGGCAACAGCGCCAGTTCAAATTGGTAGCGTTCCAGCAACTGGCGCCACGCTTCCCCGCCGGAGAGCAGCTTGCGGTAGTCCGACCCGATGGACGGACCGAAGAAATCGCTGCGCCCGTCGAAGAAGACGCGCTGTTGCGGATACAGGCGGAAAATCAGGTAATCGGCCCATTGGTCGCTCGTCAGGATGCGCGGCATGGCGGGGGCGGGCGCCAGTTGCCGCAGGTTGCGTTCCACCGCCTGCACCGGAAATACCGTCTCCGGGAAGCCCACGCCGGGCACGGCCATCATCACCACCGCGGAGGCGAACGGCAGCCAGACGCTGGCCCGCGGATGCCGCCCGAACTCCCGCCCGACGTCCCAGAAGATGCGCAGCGGAGTGCGAGCGCCGGCGCGCGACGCCAGCCGCTCCCAATACGCCGCGGCGGCCGAGGCCAGTACGGGCGCTGCCGCAATCGCGAAGAACGGCACGTGGCGCACCGAACGCAGCGCCAGAAATCCCCAAACCAGCACCAGCAGGCCCTCAAACCGGTCGGCTTGGAGCGCGAGGGCCACCGTTGCCAGCAATAGCAGGGCGAAGACGATCATGCCCTCGGAGCGGATGTGGGGAGACTGAAATTCCTGCACGCTGTCCAGAATCCACGACGAATTCAGATAGCCCGCAATGTGCAGGTGCAACTGCCAGCCATACGGATTCAGGAGACTCGCTAGCGTGCACAACGCCCCGAGCGCGCCGTAGCGGCGCGCACCCTGCCAATCGCGCTGCGCCGCGCAAACCAGCAGCAGCAGCCCGAGCGTGGCCAGCCAGGCCGCAAAGCCCGCGTGCAGATTCACCCAGAGCGCCGTCACCGGCACCAGCAGCCACACCCGCGGCCCCTGACGAACGCGATCTTCCGACAGGAGCCACAACCCGAGCGTATAGAAGAGGATGGAAAAGACGTGCGGCCGCGCCAGGTAGTGTATGCTCGAAGCGCTCACCGCCGCCATCGTCGCCCCCAGACCGATCCATAGACCGCAGCCGCGGCGCAGAATGCGCGCCAGTAGTGCCGTGGCTCCCAGCGCGAGCACCGCTCCGGCCAGCGCGGCCACCCCCGCCACCCCGCGCCATCGCCAGGTGGCCGCGAACACCACGTCGGCCAGCCATTCCCAGGCGAACCACCTCTCCCGCGGGCGGGTGAAAGAGAACGGATCCGCCACCGGCGCGTGCCCGGTTTTGAGGACCAGTTCGCCCGAGCGTATGTGCCAGCCCGTGTCGCCATCCGATAGCAGCGATCGCAAACCCTGGGGATGGGCGAATGCCGTCAGCAACAGGGTGCCAAAGAACACGTCGAGCAGGGTTGGTGCGAACCACCGGTGAAGCCGGCCGCGAGGTGCCTCGGTTGGAAGGTTGGCGGACATA